>JAFEBC010000896.1 GCA_018266095.1 Deltaproteobacteria bacterium | reverse complement strand
GGGCGTGGGCGACGTTGTCGAGCTCGCCGTCGAGGTAGCGGACGGTGACGCTGGCGATGGCCGAGCCGTCGCGGACGCCGCGCAGGTCCTCGAGGCGGTGCGCGAGGGAGCCGGTGAAGTAGCGCGGGACGCCGCTCTGGACGCTCTCGCCGCGGCCGGGGGCGGAGAGGACCGAGAGCCAGTGGGCGAGCTCGATGACCTCGGGGACGGTGAGCGGGTGGCCGGCCGCCGCATCGGCGTGCGAGCGAGAGGAGCGCCCGGCCGCGCGCAGCGAGTCGGCGCAGGCGGAGAGCATGGCGGGGTCGCGGAAGAGGTCGCCGCGCACCGAGCGGACGCAGTCGAGCAGGAGGTGTCCCAGGCGGGCGCGCTCGCTGGCCAGGAGCATCTCGGAGGGCTCGTCTGGGGGCAGCGGATCGCCGCCGGCGGCGCTGACCATGGCGTCGTGCAGGTGCGCGAAGTTGCCGAAGAGGAGGGCGGCGTGCGCGAGCGTGCGCTGCGTGGTGCGGTTCCAGCCGTCGGCGCGGATGGCGCGGGACAGTTCGGTGGCGCGCGCGGTGGCGACGAGGTGCCCGAAGAGGCTCATCGGGCCCCACAGGCCGGGCTCGGCGGGGTCGGCGCCCATCGAGCCTTCGACCTCGGCGGCGGCGTGGCGGCGGAAGTCGGGGTCGACGACGAGGTAGTTGATGGGGTGCAGCGGCACGGGGTTGAGCTGCGACTCGACGAGGTCGATGGCGAGGCCGACGGGCGCGTTGTCGAAGATGCCGCCGTCGACGTAGCTGCGCTGGCAGAGCGTGCGCTGGCCCTCGGGCGGAACGCGGGCGCAGGTGAGCTTGGTGACGGGCGTGCCGCGCGCGGGCCCCGAGCAGGTGCCGGTGGAGACGCGCTGTCCCACAGGGCAGGTGAGCGCGCAGTCGCAGAGCGGGCGGGCGCGGAAGGCGAGCGGGAAGGCGCCCGAGGCGAGGAGCGCGTTCGACAGCATCAGCGGCGAGAGGGCGGCGTTGCCGTTGGCGTCGAGCGATTCGGCGAGCTCCAGCGCGGAGTCCGACGACTCGCGCATGCGCGGGAGCTCCTCGCGCAAGAGGTGCGGCTCGCCCTGCGCGTCGACCTGGAAGCGCAGCGGGAGCACGAAGCGCTGCGAGCGGGAGCGCAAGCCGGACACGTCGCGCTCCTCGGGCTCGGTGCGCGTGACGGTGAGGCCGAAGGGGATGCTGCAGCCGGGCCGGTAGCGGCGGTGGCCGGGCTCGAAGAGCGCCTTGCGGATGTGCACGAGCGCCTTCTCGAGCGGCGCGGACGAGAGCAGGCCGTCGCCCGGTGAGTACGCCTGCGGGTCGCCGGGCAGGAGCTCGTCGAGGCCCACGCCGGACCAGGTGTCGTGCAGGAGGTTGTGCTCGACCTCCGCGTCGCCGGGCTCGTCG
>JAFEBC010000895.1 GCA_018266095.1 Deltaproteobacteria bacterium | reverse complement strand
GAAGGAATCGAACCTTCAACCTATGGATTAAGAGTCCATTGCTCTGCCAATTGAGCTACGCTCCCGAAGTCTTCTCTTGGCGAGAGGGCGCGCTGTGTACCCGCTCCCCGGGTAGGCTGTCAAGGAGCGAGTGCAGCTTTTTTCGGGACCCTCTCGCGGGCCCGGCGATGACGGGAGACCTTGTCCGTGTCCTCACGCCGGCCTGAGCTCGACGGGCTGCGCGCGGTCGCCTTCTTCTCCGTGTTCTTCCAGCACGCCAACCACGCGCGTTGGGTGCCGGGCGGGCTCCTCGCCGGACGGTACGGCGTGGACGTCTTCTTCGCGCTCTCGGCTTACCTGCTCTGCGGCAACCTCCTGCGTGAGCGGGCGGCCGGCGGCATCGACACGGGGCGCTTCTACCTGCGCCGCGTGCTGCGCATCTGGCCCCTGTACTTCCTGGCGCTGGCCCTCTCCGCCTTGCTGTTTCCGGCGCAGCGGGCGGGCCTGTGGCCCTTCGTCGTGTTCGCGGGCAACGTCTCCATCGCGGCGCACGGCTCGTTCGACACCGTGACCACGCTCTCGGGCATCCTCTGGAGCACTTGCCAGGAGGAGCAGTTCTACCTGGTCGCGCCGCTGCTCGTGTTCGCAGGCCGGCGCGGGGCGGTCGCGAGCGCCCTGGGCCTCGTCGCCCTGAGCGTGGCCGTGCGCGCGCACCTCGACGTACCCGGCGCGACCGACACCGTGCTGTGGGTGAACCCGCTCGCCCGCCTCGACGCCCTGGCCGGAGGGGTCCTGCTCGCCGCGCTCGACCCGCGCTCGCTGCGAAGCCTCTGGCGCGTGCTCCTCTTCGTCGCGGGCGCGGCGCTGTGTGCCCTCGCCGCGCGACTCTGGTCGTGGACACCGGGCGCAGCCAGCCTGCCTCAGCTCGCGCAGCCCCTGGCCGGCCTCGGCGCCGCCGCCATCGTGGCCGCCGCCGCCACCGGCGAGAGCCGCCTGCTCGGGAACCGCGTGATGCAGTGGCTGGGCGAGCGCACCTACGCCCTCTACGTGTTCCACACCGCGCTCGTCGCGTGGCTGGGCGCCGGCAAGGGCCTGGCCGCGGTCGTGCTGCTCGCGGCCGTCAGCTACCGCTTCCTCGAGCGCCCCATCCTCGCGCGCACGGACGCGATTCTCAGACGATTTCGCGGGCGCTGAGGGGAAAATTGGGGTGGCTGACGGGACTCGAACCCGCAACACCTGGAGTCACAGTCCAGTGATCTACCATTGATCTACAGCCACCATAGAGCCTTACGCCGCGCTCGACTTGCTTCTACTTCACTTCACATCTGGCGCGCCAGGAGGGAATCGAACCCCCGACCGCCGGCTTAGAAGGCCGATGCTCTATCCAACTGAGCTACTGGCGCCGACCTCTATGTTACCCGCCTGGTGCAACTTCAGAAGAGTCGGGGCGAGAGGATTCGAACCTCCGACCTCCTGCGCCCAAGGCAGGCGCGCTACCAGGCTGCGCTACGCCCCGTCCTCGAAAGCGGGCGTGAAGTAGCAGAAGCGAAGGGTGGCCGCAAGCGGGGATGTGCGCCGCGCCTTGCCGAGCGCAGAATCAGGGCCTTAGACTGACCACATGACCTCCGCGCGGCGGT
>JAFEBC010000894.1 GCA_018266095.1 Deltaproteobacteria bacterium | reverse complement strand
GGTGCCGCCCACGGCGAGGTTGCCGATCGAGATCACCGGGACGCCGGCCACGCGGGGCCTCGTCCACGCGCGAGCGATCGCCGCGCCCAGGCGGTACAGCCACGAGAGGATCGTGAGCGGGCCGTTCAAGAAGATCGACCGCGGCGGCTCGGGGCGCCGCCACCAGAGCGACTCCAGGCGCAGCGCGAGCCTCATGCCCGCGCCTCCGGCAAGAGCCCCGCGATGAGCTTCGCGTCCCTCAGGCTCGCCCCGCGCACGCTGGTGGCGGCCTCGCGCGCGAGCTTGCCCAGCTTGTCCAATTCGTCGGGGCGCGCCAACAGATCGCGCAAGAGCTTCTCCAGCGCGACCGGCGTAGACACCTGAAGACCGCCGCGGCCCACCAGCACCTGCACCGGGTCGACGAAGTTCTCCATGTGCGGGCCGAAGAGCACCGGCTTCCCGCACGCCGCGGGCTCGAGGATGTTCTGTCCGCCGCGCTTGCCGAACGAGCCGCCCACGAAGACGACCGTGGCGAGCATGTACGTGCGCACCAGCTCGCCGATGGTGTCGAGGACGATCACGGCCTCGGTGCCACCGGGCGTCGAGCGCAGCCGCGCGGTCAGGCCCTGCTCCTTGGCCAGCGCCAGCACGCGCGGGGCCCGCTCCACGTAGCGCGGCGCGAGCACGAGGCGCAGATCCGGGAACTCCTGGCGCAGCCGCGCGAACGAGGTCAGCAGCGGGCCCTCCTCGCCCTCGTGCGTCGAGCCGCACACCCACAGCCGCTCGCCCGCGCACCCGAGCGCGTCGCGCAGCGCGGGGTCGATCGCCTCCGGCACGCTCACCGAGAGCGCGTCGAACTTGGTGTTGCCCGTCACGTGCACGCGCACCTTCGGGGCGCCCAGCAGCAGGACCCGCTCGGCCTCGTCCTCGGAGCGCATGAGCAAGAGGTCAAAGCTCGCGAGCAGGTTTCCCAGCAGGGCGAAGAGCACGCGGTAGCGGGTGAGGTTGCGCTCTCCGATGCGCCCGTTGGTCAGCACCAGGCGGATCCCGGCGCGCGAGGCGGCGTGGATGAGCTGCGGCCACAGCTCGGTGTACTCGAGCACGAGCACGTCGGGCCGCACCGTCTTCAGCGCGCCGTTGACCGCGTGCGGCAGGTCCCAGGGCACCCACGTCACCGCGTCGCACAGGCCCTGCGCGAGCAGCTTCTGCTCGGCCATCGCCGCGCCCGAGTCGGTCATGGCGGAGACCACGATGCGCGCGTCGGGCCGCAGCCGCTTGAGCTCCTTGACGATCGGCACCAGGCCGAGCACGTCGCCTGCGCTCGCGCCGTGCAGCCACACGCGCGGGCCGGGCGCGGTGACCGGATCGCCGGGGTAGTGGCCGAGCCTCCGCCGCCACCCGCGCCGCGTGCGCGCGACGAAGAAGAGGAAGGGCGCGACGAGCGCGAACACCAGATACGAGAGCGCGCTGGCGAGAGCGCGGATCACCAGCGCATCCCGAGGTTCACGCCCGGCTCGATGAGGAGCTGCGTGGGCGCGTTGTTGCCCGGGCGCGTGGCCAGCTCGAACGCGACCGCCGGCGAGATCTCCACGGGGCCCATCAGGATCTGCGCGGAGAAGCCGGCGCCGCCCGTGAGCACCGGCGTCCACTCCAGCCGCTCGTGGCTGACCGTGCCGTCGAAGGCCACGGTGTCGTGCCAGGCGCGGATGAAGTAGGCGCGCGCGAACGGCGCGCCCGTGAGCGTGACCAGCGGGTGCACCTTGAGCGAGGCGATGAGCGGCACCTCGAAGCCCAGCGCGCGATAGGTCCAGTCGTCCGTCTGCGAGCGTGTCCCCGAGGTCTGCGTGACCTCCTGGGACGCGCGCACGCCCACGAAGCGGCCGCCGATCTCGAGCGCGAACCTGCCGGGCTCGGCCGGCTTGAGCAGCAGGACCCGCGCGCCGAACGCGCCGCCGATGAGCTCGGGCGTGAACGGGTCGACGGGGTTCGTCAGCTTGAGCTGGCCCTCGACCTGGAGCCGATCGAACAGGCCGTAGCGCACGGTGACGTCGCTCGCGATCCACTCCGAGATCTGCCACTTCTGCGCGGCCTGCGGGATCTTCGGGGTGCCGATCTCGGTGTCGCTCGGCGTGGTCAGCACGTGCCCGACC
>JAFEBC010000893.1 GCA_018266095.1 Deltaproteobacteria bacterium | reverse complement strand
CGGAGTCAGGGATCGCTGTTGGTGCCTGCTTCATCCGCGTCCCCGCCCCCGCGTCACCCCGCCACACCCACCTCCCCCTTTGACACCAGCCGCCGCCCGGTTAGATTCCGCGCGCTTTTCGCCCCCTAGCCGCGAGCCCACACGCCCATGCCCGTCTCCGCGCACCCCGATCGCTTCGTCGACCGCCACCTGGGCCCCGATGCGACCGACGTGGACCAGATGCTCCACACTCTCGGCTTCGCCTCGCTCGACGCGCTCATCGCGGCCCCGGTGCCGGCGTCCATCCGGCTGAACCGCGCGCTGGATCTCCCCGCCGCCCGCTCGGAGTTCGAGCTGCTCGCGGACCTGCGCGGCATCGCGGGGAAGAACCAGGTCTGGAAGAGCTACCTCGGGCAGGGCTACCACGACTGCATCACGCCGCCCGTCATCCAGCGGAACGTGCTGGAGAACCCGGGCTGGTACACTCAGTATACACCGTACCAGCCCGAGATCGCGCAGGGCCGGCTCGAGGCGCTGCTGAACTTCCAGACCATGGTCATCGACCTCACGGGCCTGCCCGTGGCCAACGCGTCGCTGCTCGATGAGGGCACGGCCGCGGCCGAGGCGATGAACCTGTCGCACGCGGTGCGCGTGGGCGAGCGGGCGAAGGTCGAGACGTTCTTCATCGCGAGCGATTGCCACCCGCAGACCATCGAGGTCGTGCGCACGCGGGCCAAGCCGCTCGGCATCACGGTGCTCGTCGGCGATCCGCGCACGTTCGACTTCTCGACGCCCATCTTCGGCGCGCTGCTCCAGTACCCGGGCACGGACGGCGCCGTGCACGATCCGCGCGCGTTCATCGAGAAGGCGCACGCGCAGGGCGCGCTGGTGACGATGGCGGCGGACCTGCTCTCGCTCGCGCTCCTCACGCCTCCGGGCGAGTTGGGCGCGGACATCGCGGTCGGGTCGGCGCAGCGGTTCGGCGTGCCGATGGGGTACGGCGGCCCGCACGCGGCGTTCTTCGCCACCTCGCAGGCGCACGTGCGGCACCTCCCAGGGCGCATCATCGGCGTGAGCGTGGATTCGCGCGGCAAGCCGGCCCTGCGCATGGCGCTGCAGACGCGCGAGCAGCACATCCGGCGCGAGAAAGCGACGAGCAACATCTGCACCGCGCAGGCGCTGCTCGCGATCATGGCGAGCTCGTACGCGGTGTTCCACGGACCCAAGGGCCTGCGCGGCATCGCGCAGCGCGTGCACGAACTGACGGGGCTCCTCGCGGCGGGCGTGCGCAAGCACGGGCTCGGCACCGTCACCAACGCGGCCTTCTTCGACACGCTGTGCATCGAGTTCGCGGGCGAGGTCGCGCGCACGGTGGTGGAGCGCGCGGCGCAGCGGAAGATCAACCTGCGCCAGCTCGACGCCAAGGCGATCGCCGTGGCCCTCGACGAGACCACCACCGTCGCCGACGTGAACGAGATCCTGGAGGCCATCGCCGCTGGCCTGGGCGCCAGCGTCACGCCGGGCGTCTCGGGCGCGCCGCCGCTCCCGGGCATCCCCGCGGCCCTCACGCGCACGAGCGCGTACCTCACGCACCCGGTCTTCAACACGCACCACAGCGAGACCGAGATGCTGCGCTACCTGCGCAGCCTGGCCGACAAGGATCTGGCGCTCGATCGCT
>JAFEBC010000892.1 GCA_018266095.1 Deltaproteobacteria bacterium | reverse complement strand
GAGCTTCGATCGCGATCGCGCGCTGGCCCGGCGCTTCCAGAAGATCGAGGTGCTCGAGCCGTCGCACGCGGAGGCCGTGCAGATCCTGCAGGGGCTCAAGTCGCGCTACGAGGAGCACCACGGCGTGAAGTACACGGACGACGCGCTGACGGTGGCGGTCGATCTCGCGGCCAAGCACTTGAAGGACCGGCACCTGCCCGACAGCGCGATCGACGTGATCGACGAGGTCGGTTCGGCCGAGCGCTTGAAGGTGCCCGAGAAGCGGCTGCAGTCGATCGGCGTGCCGGAGATCGAGACCGTCGTCTCCAAGATGGCCCGCGTGCCGGCGCGCAGCGTGTCGTCGGACGATCGCACGGCGCTCAAGTCGCTCTCGCCGGACTTGAAGAAGGTCGTGTACGGACAGGACGCGGCCATCGAGTCCATCTCGAGCGCCATCCTGCTCTCGCGCTCGGGCCTCGCCTCGCCCAACAAGCCCATCGGCAGCTTCCTCTTCTCGGGGCCCACGGGCGTCGGCAAGACGGAGCTGGCGCGGCAGCTCGCGCGCATCCTGGGCGTGCCGCTCATCCGCTTCGACATGAGCGAGTACATGGAGAAGCACACGGTCTCGCGGCTCATCGGCGCGCCGCCGGGGTACGTGGGCTTCGATCAGGGCGGACTGCTCACGGACGCGATCCGCAAGAGCCCGCACGCGGTGCTGCTGCTCGACGAGATCGAGAAGGCGCACCACGACCTCTTCGATCTGCTGCTGCAGGTCATGGATCACGCGACGCTCACCGACAACAACGGGCGCCAGGCCGACTTCCGGCACGTGGTGATCATCTTCACGACCAACGCGGGCGCGCGCGAGCTGCAGGCGGGCCGCATGGGCTTCGGCGGCGAGCAGAAGAACTTCATGATCCAGGGCACCACGCTGGGCAAGGAGTCGGACAGCTTCGCCATCGACGGGGCCAAGGGCGGTGCGGCCAAGCAGGCCATCGAGCGCACGTTCTCGCCTGAGTTCCGCAACCGGCTCGACGCGTGGGTGGCCTTCAGCTCGCTGCCGCAGGAGGTCATCGAGAAGATCGTGGACAAGCAGGTCGAGGAGCTGCGCGCGCAGCTCCTGGAGAAGAAGGTCGACCTGACCATCACGCCGGCGGCGCGCACGTGGCTCGCGCAGCGCGGGTTCTCGCCGCAGTTCGGCGCGAGGCCGATGGCGCGGCTCATCCAGCAGGCGGTGAAGAAGCCGCTGGCGGAGAAGATCCTCTTCGGCGAGCTGCAGGCGGGTGGGCGCGTGCAGGCGGATGTGGTCGCGGACAAGCCCGAGGAGCTGGCGCTGAACGTGGTCGCCGAGCCGGTGGCGCAGGCGTAAGCCGCGGGAAGCACGGCCCAATCGCGGGCCGCGCAGGGAGAGCGGACGGAGCCAGCCGAGCGCCGCACGGGGTGCAACCTGTGCGGCGCTTTCGCGTCCAGGTACACTCTGGGGACGGAGGTGCCTCATGCTGCGCTTCGTGTCCGTCCTGCTGCTCCTCGCCGCGCCGGTCGCGCTCGCCCAGGAGGCGCGCGCGCCCGATGGCGAGCCCATGCCCGCGGTGCCCAAGCCGATGGCGACCGATGACGCGCCGTCGCAGTATTCGTGCACCTTCGACAAGCTCATGAACAACGTGGGCTGCTCGTGGGAG
>JAFEBC010000891.1 GCA_018266095.1 Deltaproteobacteria bacterium | reverse complement strand
GGTCCCGTCGGTCCAGGCCGCCCCGACTACCACGTCATCGACGGCTATCGCGTCGAATGCGAATCGCTGATGCCGATGCTCTACCTCGACATGTACCACTGCGAAGCAGAGCCGGCGCGCGCCCCCGACGGCTACACGCTGGAGTCGTCGGCGCTGCGCTAGACTCCCCGCATGCTCCTCGCGCTCGTCCTCCTCGCACAGCTCGTCCCCTCACAGCCTGCCCCCGCGGTCAACGCCGATTCCGCGCTCGTCCCCTCACAGGCCGACGCCCCGGTCAAGCCGCCCGCGCCCACCGCGGCCTTGATGGACACCGAGCTCCGCACCTACTTCGCTGGCGAGAAGCACGAGGCGTACGCGTGGCTCGGCGTGGGCGCTGCGATGGCCGGCGGCGGCACCTACTTCGCCCTGCGCGAGGAGCGCTTCTCGCACGGCCTCGCCATCCCCATGCTCGCCGTCTCGGCCATCCAGCTCGGGGCCGCCGCGGTGCTCTTCTACCGCACAGATGAGCAGGTGACCGCGCTCTCCGCCGAGCTCGCCAAGGATCCGCGCCGCTACGTCGGCGAGGAGGGCGGGCGCATGGCCAAGGTCAACCGCGGCTTCGACGTCTACAAGTGGGTGGAATTGGGCTGTTTCGGGAGCGGGCTCGTCATGTCTGGCGTGGGCGGGGCCATCAACAAGGACCTGCTCCTGGGCGCCGGGATCGGCCTCGTGGCGCAGAGCGTGGCCATGCTCCTCTTCGACCACTTCGCCGAGCAGCGGGCCCGCTTGTACGACCGTCAGATCCAGGACTTCGGAGGGACCCTGCGTTGATCTCCTTGACGGCCCCTCGGGCCTGATCTAGAAGGCACGGCTCTTTCGCGGCCTTCGGGCTGCGAGGGGTTCGTGGATGGGCGGCAGACGTAGGGAGAGGTGGCCGAGAGGCTGAAGGCGCTGGTTTGCTAAACCAGTATACGGCCCAAAGCTGTATCGAGGGTTCGAATCCCTCCCTCTCCGCCAGTCCGCGGACGCAGAAGGAAGCAGCAGCACCGGCAGCAAGCAGCACAGCAAGGCGAGGGCCCATAGCTCAGCTGGATAGAGCGTCGGACTACGAATCCGAAGGCCGCAGGTTCGAATCCTGCTGGGCCCGCCACCTTCCCCGACAACTTCGAAGCGATCCATCGCGGGGCAGGCGCGCGTCTCGCCACCTCTCATTCGTCGTGATACCAACGACTCATGCGCCGATTGGCCCTGTGCCTGGTCCTCGTCGTCGCCGGCTGCAAAGGCGCCGCACCTCGCCCGCTCCCCGCTGCCTCGTGGGCGCGCGGCACTGCCCTCTGGATCCACACCGATCCGAATCACAACTGGGCCGACATGCCCGAGCGTTCGAGGCCGTACGCCGAGTCCGATCTGCGCAGCGCGGGGTTCGAGATCGCCAACCGGCCGGGCGCGTTCGACGTGCTGCTCAAGAGCGACGGCGACGACGCGCTCGACCTGGTGGTCCTGCGCGACGAGAAGCCCATCGACACGATCCGCACCGCCTACAATGACTGGGCGTGCCACAAGTTCCCGGCGACGAACCTGAGCATCGAGTGCACCGGGCGCGAGATCGCGTCGCACTTGATCGATTCGCCGGCGTTGGCCAAGGCCGCGCGAGAGCAGCAACCCGCGGCGGCCGCGCCGAGGCCTTCGACCGCGAAGTCCCTGAGCGGAAAGCTCGCGGTGCTGG
>JAFEBC010000890.1 GCA_018266095.1 Deltaproteobacteria bacterium | reverse complement strand
CGGCTCGGCTGTGCCCGAGAACACCGGGAGGTTCGTGTCCTGCAGCGCCACCGCGGCCAGCGTGATCGCCGGGGCCGAGGTGTCGATGGTGACCGTGAAGTCCGTCGCCGCCGAGCGGTTGCC
Organism: Deltaproteobacteria bacterium; assembly: GCA_018266095.1. Lineage (GTDB taxonomy): Bacteria > Myxococcota > Myxococcia > Myxococcales > 40CM-4-68-19 > CAIWCD01. The sequence continues at coordinate 3,625 of JAFEBC010000890.1, read as the reverse complement.
GGCCGGGTCGGTCTGCACCACGGTCAGCGTGTCGTCGCCCTCGGGCAGCGGGCTCGTGGGCGTGCAGGACCAGGTGCCGTCGCCCTGCACCGTCGCCGTGCACACCACCGCGCCGTCCTTGTCCGTGATCGACACCGTCGCGCCCGGCTCGCCCGTGCCCGTGATCGGCGTGCTCGGATCGTTCACCGGCGCCGTCGGGCCCGTGACCGTGGGCTTGGCGGGCGGCGTGAGGTCGATGGTGATGCTCTTGTTCGCGACGCCGAGGTTCCCGGCCGGATCCGTGGCCGTGGCCGTCAGCGTGTGGTTGCCCTCAGGCAGCGGCGACGCCGACGCCGGGCAGCTCCAAGCGCCGCCCGCGGGCACCGACGCGATGGCGCAGACGACGTTGCCGCTCTCGTCCTTGACCACCACGCTCGCGCCCGCCTCAGACGTGCCGCTGATGGCCGGCGTGGTGCTGTTGATGGCCGCAGGCGTGGTCAGCGCGACCGCCGGCGCCGTGGTGTCCACCGTCATGGTCTTGCTGGCCGTGCCCGTGTTGCCCGCCGCGTCCGTCGCGGTGGCCGTCAGGGTGTGCGCCCCGTCCGCCAGCGCGCTCGCCGACACCGGGCAGGAGAAGGTGCCGTTCGAGCCCACGCTCGCCACCGTGCAGAGCACGTTGCCGTTCTCGTCCTTGACCACCACCGACGCGCCCACCTCCGCCGCGCCGCTGATGGCCGGCGTGTGCGTGGAGACGAGCGCCGCCGTGGTCAGCGCGACCGCGGGCGCCTGCGTGTCCACGGTCATCGACTTGCTCGAGGTGGCCGTGTTGCCCGCCGCGTCCGTCGCCGTGGCCGTCAACGTGTGCGCGCCATCCGAGAGCGCCGCAGCCGACGCCGGGCAGCTCCAGGCGCCGCCCGCCGGGACCGACGCGATGCTGCAGAGCGTGTTCCCGTTCTCGTCCTTGACCACCACCGACGCGCCCACCTCGGCCGTGCCCGTGATGGCCGGGTTCTTCGAGTTCGTGAGCGCCGCCGTCGTCAGGGCCACCGCGGGCGGCACCGTGTCCACCGTGAGCGGCTTGCTGGCGGTGGCCGCATTGTTGAGCGCGTCCGTCGCCGTGGCCGTGATGGTGTACGCGCCGTCGACCAGCGCCGACGACGTGCAGCTCCAGTTGCCGCTCGCGGGGACGCTGTTCACCGCGCAGAGCGTGTTGCCGTTCTGATCCTTCACCACCACCTTGGCGCCCGCCTCGCTCGTGCCGCTGAACACCGGCGTGCTCGTCGTGGCATACGGGCCCGCGACCAGCGTGAGCGCCGGGGGCGTCGTGTCCACCGTGAGGCCCGTGCTGGCCGTCGCCGTGTTGCCCGCGCCGTCGGTGGCCGTGGCCGTGAGCGTGTGCGCCCCGTCCGCGATGGCCGTGGTGGGCGTGCAGCTCCAGGTCCCGCCGCTCGCCGTCGCGCTGCAGAGGGTGTTGCCGTTCTCGTCCTTGACCACCACGTTCACCGAGACGCCCGTGACCGTGGCCGCCGCGTTGCCGCTGAGGGCGGGCTTGTTGTTCGCCGTGGGCGAGGTGACCGAGATCGACACCGTGGGCGGCTGCGAATCGATGATGTAGTTGAACGAGGTGGCCTGCGAGACGTTGCCCGCGGGATCGACCTGCGTGACCTGGTAGGTGTAGTTGCCGTCCGCCAGCGCGCCTGGCGTGCACGACCAGGTGCCGCCCGTCTGCACCGTGCCCTGGCAGATGACGTTGCCGTTCGAGTCCTTGACGAACACCGCGTCGCCGACCTCGCCGCCGTTGCCGCTGATGGGCGCGGGCGTCTTGAACGGGCCCGACGACGAGGTGACCGTGAGCTTGCCCGGCGCGACGGTGTCGATGATGAGCTGCTTGCTGGTGCTGGCCGAGTTGTTGAGGCTGTCGGTGGCCGTGGCGGTGACCGTGTAGGTGCCGTCGACGCGCGCGGCCGAGACGCAGCTCCAGTTGCCGCTCGCGGGGACGCTGGCGACGCTGCACATCGTGGTGCCGTTCTGGTCCTTCACCACCACGCTCGCGCCCGCCTCGCTCGTGCCGGTGAGGAGCGGCGTCGAGGTGGTCGCGTACTGCGGCTGCGTCAGCGTGATCGCGGGCGGCGTGGCGTCGATGGTGACGGCCTTGTTCGCGGTGTTGGTGTTGCCCGCGCCGTCGGTGGCCGTGGCCGTGAACGTGTGCGTGCCATCGGCGTAGGCCGAGCCCGGCGTGCAGCTCCAGTTGCCGCTCGTGACCGTGGGCGTGCAGACGGTGTTGTTGTTCTCGTCGCGCACGGTGACCGAGACGGTGACACCCGAGACGGCCGCCGAGGCCGTGCCGCTCAGGGGCGGCTTGTTGTTGTTGGTCGGCGAGGTGGCGGTGATGGTCACCGAGGGCGGCGTCGCGTCGATGATGTAGTTGAAGGCAGTCGTGGGCGAGTTGTTGCCGGCCGCGTCGGTCTCGAAGATGGTCAGGCTGTAGTTGCCGTCCGACATCGCGCCCGGCGTGCACGACCAGGTGCCGCCCGACTGCACGGTGGCGGTGCAGAGCACGGTGGCGCCGTTCTTGACCGTGACCAACGCGCCCACTTCACCGCCGTTGCCGCTGATGGCCTGCGGCGTCTTGAAGGGGCCGCTCGAGGACGTCACGGTCAGCTTGGCCGGCGGCGTGGTGTCGACGGTGATGTTGTCCGTCGTGGTCGAGGCCTTGGTGGCGCCCGAGCCGTCGAGCAGGACCGCGGTCAGCGTGTGCGCGCCGTCGGCGAGCGTCGAGGTGTTGCAGGACCAGGGCGTGATCGCGGGGTTGATGGTGCAGACGACCGTCGAGCCGTCCTTCACCTGGAGGCTGTAGGGCGCGCCCGTCTCCCACGAGGGCGCGGTGCCGGTGATGGCCGGCGTGCTGGTGGCCACGAGCGCGGGCGCGTTCTGGTTGATGACCGGCGACACGAAGCCCGCCGAGTTCGCGTAGAAGGTGCGGCTCGCCGCGGCCGGGCCGAGCGTGCCCGAGGCCTCGACGACCTGCGCCGTCTCCGTGTAGGTGCCGTCCGGCAGCGAGGTCACGTTGCAGGTCCAGGTGCCGCCCGCGGTGACCGTGGCCGTGCACGACTTGGTGGTGCCGCCCGAAACCGCGAAGGCCTGGATGGTGGTGCCCGTGGCCTCCGTGCTGGTGCCCGAGAGCGCCACCGTGGCGGACGAGACGAGCGCGCCGTTCGCCGGCGCGGTGAGCGAGGGGGCCGAGGGCGCGCTGACGGTCATGGCGAACGCGGCCGAGGTGGGCGTGGTGTCGACGCCGTCGGTGGCGGACGCGGTGAGCGACCACGAGCCGTCGCGGAAGGCCGTGGCCGGGCAGGTCCAGGCGCCGCCTGCGGAGACCGTCGCGGTGCAGGTCTGCGTCCCGCCGCCCGACAGCGTGCCGGTGACCGTGAAGGTCGTGCCCGTGGGCAGGTTGCTCGTGCCCGAGATCACCTGCGTGGCGAGCGAAGAGCGCGTGCCCGTGGGCGCATTGATGACGATGGTCGAGACGCTCACGCGGTTGAAGTCGTCGTCGGTGAGGCCGGTGGCCGGGACGTCCGAGTCCGGCGCGTTGCCCGTGTTGGTGCTGGTGGCCGCCCCGCCCGTCTGCGTCGAGGTCGTATAGATG
>JAFEBC010000088.1 GCA_018266095.1 Deltaproteobacteria bacterium | reverse complement strand
TGCTGGACGACCCGGATCCGAACGAGCTCAACGACACGCTCGCCACCAGCACGCCCACCACGCACGCGGCGCTCCCCGACGGCGGCGACAGCTACTCGGGCACCGGAATGATCTCGTGGTGGGAGTTCATCGACGGCCTCACCACGGCCCAGCAAGAGGCCGACGTGGACTACTACCGGCTCGACTTCCCGCCGCGCGACCCTGCGCCGCCCTGTCCGGATCCGTCGGACGCGGGCACGCCCGACGCGGGTGACGCTGCGACGCCGCTCTGCACGCCCGACGGCGGCGCGACGGTCTACCTGCCGCACCCCGACTACGGCGTGGTGGCCCACTGGCGCGGACCCACGGACGGCACGTATCGCCTCGGCCTCTCCGGCACCGTGCTCGTCGACGGCGGCACGGCCTGCGCGTTCGCCTTCGACGAGACCCGCGGCGCGCGCGATGAAGACGGCGGCTACGTCTACGGCGACCAGGCGAGCGACGTGTGCTTCTGCGTGCCGTCCGGCCAGGCCGACAAGGACAAGATGTTCTGGCGCATCGAGGCCGCGCACCGGCCGACGCCGCCCGGACAGAACAAGTCGACCGACCAACCGTATCAGTTCAGGATCGATCTGCACCCAGGCCCCGCGGGCCTGCAAACCGCCTGCGATGGCGGCTGCGCGCCGTTCACCAGGACGTCGAGCTGCCCCGGGTTCTAGAGCTGGTCATCGCTGCACCTGCAACGCGCACTGGAACGGAGTCCCGCAATGAAGATCCGCTCAGCGCTGTCCCTCGTCATCGCCGCCTCGGCCATCGCCATCCCGCTCGCGTGCAGTGACGGCGGCGACACCGTGCCGGCGGACCCGACCATCCTGCTCGACCGCGAGGACGTGGAGATCGCGGCCTACGTGAAGACCAAGCAGAACGTGTCGCTGCAGATCCTCAACAAGGGCCGCGGCGCGCTGACGGTGAGCGACGTGCACTTGGAGCTGCCGGACGGCGGCGCGCTCCCGGGCAACAGCGTGTTCTCGCAGCCGATCGTGGCCGTGGACGCGGGCAGCCTGAGCGATCCGCTGCCGATCGTCATCGGCGGCCTGGGGACGGGCTTCGTGCAGTTCTCGTACTCGCCGCAGACGCCGGGGAAGTCCTCGGCGCGCATGGTGGTGAAGAGCAACGCGCCGGCGCGGGCGGAGATCGACGTGCCGGTCAACGGCTGCGCGACGAACACGGACGGCGGCGGGGCGACGTGTGCGTGCGCGGCGGACGCGGGCTGCTAGAGGCAAGAGCAACTGCTTCACAAGGAAGGAAAGAAGGAAGGAAGGGATTTCTGCCTTCACTCCTTGCTGACGGCGGTTGCTTGGAGTGCTTGGGTTGCCCTTGCCCCCGATCAGCCTCGGGCGCTTGATTGGTGCGCTCACCTCAAGCGGACCCTTGGTTCCTTCTTTCCTTCCTGTGCAGCAGTTGCAGTGGCCCTTTCTTCTACCGCCGCCCGATGAGCGAGTGCCGGCGCAGCAGGGTCGAGAAGTGCTTCCGGTCGATCCCCGCGATGCGCGCCGCGGCCGACACATTTCCATTCGTCCGCTGCAGCAGCCGCGCCAGGTACTCGCGCTCGAACGACGCCAGGAGCTTGTCCTTGGCCGTCTTGTAGTCCGTGTCGAAGTCGACCGGCACCACCTCGGGCGCGCGGAGCGTCGTGCGCGAGCTCGGGTACTGCGCGGGTTCGATGGGGATGCCCGTGGGCGGAGTCTGCGGCTGCGGGATGGGGGCGGCGATCGAGTTCGTCGCCGCGGTGGGCGGAGCACCCAGTCTCGGCGGCGGGGGCACGCTGCGCTGCGGGAGCACCTGCTCCACGGTCACGCCGCCGGGCATGTTCGCGAGGTGGCTCGCGCGCTCCAGGGCGTTGCGCAGCTCACGCACGTTGCCGGGCCAGGAGTGCGCGAGGAGCTGCTCTCTCACCTCGTGCGGGAGCTTGAGCCAGGTCTCGGCGCCGACCAGCTCGGTGGCCAGCGCGGGCAGGTCTTCGCGGCGCTCGCGCAGCGGCGGGAGGTTCACCGTGAACACGCTCAGGCGGAAGAAGAGGTCCTCGCGGAAGCGGCCCTGCTGCACCATCGCCCAGAGGTCCTTCTTGCTGGCGGCGATGATGCGCGCGTCGAACTTGATCGGCGTCGAGGAGCCCACGCGCTGGAACACGCGCTCCTCCAGCGCGCGCAGCAACTTGGGCTGCAGGTCCATCGGCAGGTCGTCGATCTCGTCGAGGAAGAGCGTTCCGCCGCTCGCCGCCTCGAGAAGACCGATGCGCTGCCGGTCCGCGCCCGTGAACGCGCCGCGCTCGTGGCCGAAGAGCTCGCTCTCGATGAGCGTGTCGCTGATGGCGCCGCAGTCGATGAGGAAGAACGGCCCCGTGGCGCGCTTGCTCTTCTCGTGCACCGAGCGGGCCATCGCGCCCTTGCCGGTGCCTGTCTCGCCCACCATGAGCAGCGTGGCTTCGCTCGGCGAGATGCGGTCGAGGAGCGTGAACACCTCGCGCATGGGCACGCTGTCGCCCACCAGGTGACCGAAGCGGCGCGCCTGGCTCGGCGGCATCCGCAGCGGCGCCTTCTGCGCGGCGAAGCGCATGTGCACTTCGCCGGCCTGGATCTCGGAGCCGGGCTTGAGCCACAC
>JAFEBC010000889.1 GCA_018266095.1 Deltaproteobacteria bacterium | reverse complement strand
CCACGGCGCCGGTGCCCGTGAGCGTCTGCTGCGTGTTGGTCGTGGGCGAGCCGACCTGCGCGAGCGTGGGCGCGCCGGGGCTGCGCGTGTCGACGACGAAGCTCTGCGGAGCCGAGGCCGCGCTCGTGTTGCCCGCGCTGTCGGTGGCCGTGGCCGTCACCGTGTTCGTGGCGGGCGCGCCGGTGAGCGCGCTCGAGACGCAGGTCCAGGTGCCGTTCTGCGCCACGACCGCAGTGCAGAGGACGGTGGAGCCCTCGGTCACCGTGACCGTGGAGCCCGCCTCGCCCGTGCCGTGGAAGGTGGGCGTGGTGTTGTTCGACGGGCTCGGCGTGACCGCGGCCAGCGTGGGCACGGCGGGCGGCGTGGTGTCGACGACGACCGTGGTGGTGGCCGTGTCGCTGCCGCTGACGCCCGCGGGCGTGGTGGCCGTGGCGGTGATGGTGGTCGAGCCGTCCGGCAGGGTCACGTCGCACGACCAGGTGCCGTCGCTCTGCGCCACGGTGGTGCACAGCGTGCCGCCGTGGCCATCGGTGACGACGACGGTGTCGCCCGCCTCGGCCGTGCCCGTGAGGGTGACCGAGGTGTCGTTGGTGGGCGAGGCCACCGGATCGATGGTCGGGTCCACCGGCACGTGCGTGTCGACCGTGACCGTGGTGGTGGTCGTGCCGTTGCTGGTGTTGCCAGCCTCGTCGACGCCCGTGGCGGTGATGGTGTGCGTCTCGGGCGCGCCCGGCAGGACCACCGTCGAGTCGCACGACCAGGTGCCGTCGTTCTGGACCGTGGCGGTGCAGAGGACCGTGGCGCCCTCGGTGACGACCACGCTGGTGCCCGCCTCGCCCGTGCCCGTGAAGGTGGGCGTGGTGTCCGAGGTGGGGCTGTCCGGCGTGTCGATCTGCGGCACCGTGGGCGGAATGGTGTCGATGACGTACGCGACCGGGCCCGCGGTCGCCGTGTTGCCGGCCGCGTCCTGCGCCGTGGCGGACACGTTCGTCTGGCCCTCGGGGAGCGTGGCGCTGCAGGCCCAGGTGCCGTTGCTCAGGGCGACCGCGACGCAGACCGTGCCGCCCGCGCCGCTGGTGACCGTGACCGTGCTGCCGGCCTCAGCCGTGCCCGAGAGCGTCTGCGTGGGCTGGTTCGAAGGAGCGCCCTGCGCCGCGATGGCCACGGTGGGCGGGATGGTGTCGACGACGACCACGCCGGTGACCGAGGTGCTGTCGTTGCCCGCGGGATCCTGCTGCGCGACCGAGACGTGCGTCGCGCCCTGCGGCAGCGTGGCCGCGCTGCACGACCAGGTGCCGTCGCTCTGGACGACCGCGGTGCAGAGGACCTGGTGCGTGTCCGTGTCGGTGACCGTGACCGTCGCGCCCGCCTCGCCCGTGCCGTGGAGGACCGGGGTGGTGGTGTCGACCGGCGCCGTCGGGCCCGTGAGCGCGGGAGCAGCCGGGGCCTGCGTGTCGATGACGATGGTGTGCACGCCCGTGGGCGGCGACACCGGGCCGGTGCCCAGCGTGGACGTGGCGGTGAGATCGGTCGAGCCCTCCGGCAGCGTCGCCGTGCAGCTCCAGGTGCCGTCCGCGTGCGCGGTGGCGGTGCAGATCACGTTGCCGTCGCCATCCTTGACCACGACGGTGGCGCCGGACTGCGCGGTGCCCGTCAGCGTCTGCTGCGGATCGTTGCTCGGCGAATCCGGCTGATCGAAGGTGGGCGTGGTCGGCGTGCGCGTGTCGACCACGAAGGACATCGGGCCCGAGGCCTGGCTGACGTTGCCGGCCGGGTCCGTCGAGACCGCGTCCACCGTGTGCGTCGCCGGGCCGCCCGTGAGCGCGACCGTGCTGGTGCAGGCCCAGGTGCCGTCGCCCGCGACCAGCGCCGTGCAGAGGACCGCGCCGTTCTCGATCACGGCCACCGTGCTGCCCGCCTCGGAGGTGCCCGAGAAGGTGGGCAGCGTGTTGGCGGTCGGGCTCGCGACCTGCGCCAAGGTCGGCGCGTCGGGCGCGTGCGTGTCGATGGTCACGTCCTCATGCGCGGAGGCGCTGTTGCCGGCCTCGTCGGTCGCGGTCGCCGTGATGGTGTGCGTCCCGTCGGCCAGCGCGCTCGCCGAGGTGCACGACCAGTGGCCGTCATCCGGCACCGTCTGGACCGTGCACAGCGTGTTGCCGTGCTCGTCGGTGACCACCACCGTGCTGCCCGGCTCGGCCGTGCCCGGGACCGCCGGGCGGCGCGTGGCCTGCGGCGCCACCGCGGCCAGGGTG
>JAFEBC010000888.1 GCA_018266095.1 Deltaproteobacteria bacterium | reverse complement strand
GGCGAGAAGGACACGGAGGCGCGGGCGACGGCGGCGCTGGCGGCGATCCGCGGGCGGCAGCTCGAGCTGGACGCGGGCGATCGCACGGTCACGGGGAACTCGTCGAGCGCGGTGTCGATGATCGACGGCGCGTGCTTCTTCTGCGCGCGGGCCGAGGTGTACGGCGCGGGCGACGGCGAGCACGTGGAGCAGTTGGGCCGCTATGCGGGCTATCCGTACGTGAAGCGCGAGGACGGGCGCGAGCAGTTCCTCCTGAGCACGCGGCTGTTGGGCGAGGGGCAGCAGGCGCCGGTGCAGCTCTTCGCGGACGCGATGCGGCGGCGCGGGCGGGCGATCGCGGACTCCACGCCGGCCACGCTGGCGACGCGCGAGCCGGCCGCGGGTGAGGAGCTGTCCAACGACGCGCCGCTGTTCCGGCTGACCTTGCGCGGGTTTGCGGTGGGCGATGTGGCCTCGGCGGGCGCGGGCGCGACCGGCCTCTCGCTGCCGATCAAGAGCGACGCGGGAGAGATCGTGGTGCGCTTCCCGCCCAAGATCCTGCAGCGCTGCGGGCGCGACAAGCGCTTCGTGGCGCCGCCGGACGGCGTGGATGTCGTGGTGCGCTTCGAGGCCAAGGATGGCGCGCGGCCCGTGTATCGCGTGATCATCCTGCGGGTCGAAGACGGCGTGGCGGAGGGTGCGTGAGCGGGACCTTCGCTGGCCGCGTGGGGGCGCCGATGCCCGCCGAGGGCTCGCTGGCCTTTCGCGTGTTGCACGGCGACGTGCGGGCCGCGGCGCGCCTGATGCGGCTCATCGACGACGCGCTGCCCGAGGCTGAAGTGGCGCTGCGGGCGCTGTTCCCGCACACCGGCCGGGCGCAGCTCGTGGGGATCACAGGGAATCCGGGCGCGGGCAAGAGCACGCTCGTCGACCGCATCGTGGCCTTGCTGCGCAAGCAGGGGAAGACCGTGGGCGTGCTGGCGGTGGATCCCACGAGCCCTTTCACGGGCGGCGCGATCCTGGGCGACCGCATCCGCATGCAGGATCACGCGCTCGATCCCGGCGTGTTCATCCGCTCGCTGGCCACGCGCGGGCAGCTCGGCGGGCTCTCTCGCGCGACCTCGGATTGCGCGCGCGTGCTGGACGCGATGGGCAAGGACGTCGTGCTCATCGAGACCGTCGGCGTGGGCCAGGACGAGGTCGAGGTGTGCAAGCTCGCGCACACGACCGTGGTGGTGGTGGTGCCAGGCCTGGGCGACGACGTGCAGGCGATCAAGGCCGGCATCCTGGAGGTGGCCGACGTGTTCGCGGTGAACAAGAGCGACCGCGAGGGCTCCGATCGCACCGTGCGCGACCTGCGGCACATGCTGGAGCTCAACCACATCGTCGCCGACGGGCAGATCGAGTGGGAGATCCCCATCGTCAAGACGGTGGCCGCCAAGGACGAGGGCGTGGAGCTGCTGTGGGGTCAAATCTCCAAGCACTACGACTCGTTGCGGGCCGGTCCGGGGCTGATGAAGCGGGAGACTGCGCGCGCGCGGAGCGAGCTGGTGGAGATCCTGCGCGAGCGGCTGTTGCATGTTGCACTCACGCGGCTGCGCCAACGCGGGGGCGAGCTGGACGAGCTGGCGACCCGGGTGGCGAGGCGTGAGGTCGACCCCTACGGGATCGCTGACGCAGCAACAAATTCGCCCGATCTGCGATAGGCTTGCGCTGGTGCGAGTCCTCCCGAACATTGCGGTGGCGG
>JAFEBC010000887.1 GCA_018266095.1 Deltaproteobacteria bacterium | reverse complement strand
TGGGGTTGGGCCGTTTGCGATCGCTCCCGGCATGACCGAGATCTCCGCCTGCGGCATTGACCGCGTCGTCGCCGACTTCGTCCTCGCGCGAGAGCAGCCGGATGGCGATCTGCGACCTCTGCCCGTAGAGCGCCTTGCCCACGAACCAGCCGCGCGGGTCGACGAGCCGCACCACCGCGCCGCCTTCGAGGGCCGGGTGCGCGTCGACATCAGAGCGGTAGACCCACGGGTGGCCCGCCTTGAGCCGCTCGAGGCCGCGCTGCGTGAGGACGACGCGCGCTTCGCCATCGTCGCCCGAGGTGGGGCGGATGGTGTGCACAGAGGGCGATTGCGGACGCTGGCCCTTGTGCACCTCGCCGCGCGTGCCGGAGGGGCCGTGGCCGCGATGCACGGTGCCGGCGGGCTTGGACGGCGATTCGCTCAGGCGCGCCTGCTTCTCCAGGCGTCGCTGGTGCGGCCCGGGGCGCCGTGGGCCGCTGCCGCGGGTGTCGTGACGCGTGTCTCTGCGGTCGTCGGTCATGGGGGGACTGTACAGGCAATGAGGGTCGAGTGAGCTAGTCTTCGCTCATGCCCCTCCTGCACGACGCCGCCGCCCTCGCGCGCACGTTCGCCAACGAGCGCCTCTTGCCGCGCCTGCGCGAGCTCGAGCACCACGGCGGTGCGCCCTCGAAGCACCCGCGCCCGTCACAGGATGTGCCCCTCGCGCACTTGATGAAGGACCTCGCTGACACGCTCGGCCTCGCCGACCTCGCGCGTGACGCCGTGCAGGACACCGCGAGCAACGAAGGCATCATGGCCGACCCCGAGTTGGGCGCCGCCATCCTCACCGAGCTCACGCGCAAGAACCCCGGGTTCGCGCTCTCGTTCGGCGCGTCTCTCGGCCTCTGCGGGCAGTCGATCCTGCGCAACGGCACGCCCGCGCAGCAGCGCGAGTGGGCCCAGCCCGTCCTCGCCTTCGACAAGATCGGCTGCTGGGCGCTCACCGAGCCCGAGGCCGGCAGCGACGCGTTCTCGCTCACCACGCGCGCGCGCCGCGATGGCGACCGCTACGTTCTCTCGGGCGAGAAGGCGTTCATCACCAACGCGCCCATCGCGGACACGTTCGTCGTGTACGCGCGCATCCAGGGCGCGGATCCGCTCGACGGGCAGATCCGTCCCTTCCTGCTCGACCGCGCCGACGCGGGCCTGACCACCAGCGCGCCGCTGGAGAAGATGGGCATGAAGAGCTCGCCCACGGGATCGATCTTCCTCGATGAAGTGCCCCTGCCGTTCGATCGGCTGCTCGGCGATCCCGACGTCTCGGGCAAGCGCAGCGCGCTGACCACGCTCTTGGGCGAACGCGCGGCGCTCGCGGGGATGTCGCTCGCCATCATCGAAGAGTCGCTCGAGCTCGCGCTCGCGTACGCGAAGGAGCGCAAGCAGTTCGGCCAGCCCATCGCGCAGTTCCAGGCGGTGCAACTGCGGCTCGCGCGCATGTACGCGGCGCAGGAGACGGTGCGCGCGCTCATCGATCGCGGACGCAAATTGGTCTCGGAGGGCGACGCCTCGCTCGCGTTCTTCTGCGCCGCGAAGTACACGGCGTCGACGCTTGCGACCACGACCGCGCTGGAGGCCGTGCAGGTGCTGGGCGGCGCGGGGTACTGCAGCGATCACCGCGTCGAGGGCCTCGCGCGCGACGCGAAGCTGCTCGAGATCGGCGGCGGCACGAGCGACATCCAGTTGCTCGCGATCGCGAAGGATCTGCTCAAGCAGTAGTCCTCCCCAACTGCATGAGATCGCGCTTGTTGG
>JAFEBC010000886.1 GCA_018266095.1 Deltaproteobacteria bacterium | reverse complement strand
GGGCGAGCATGGGCGCGGGTTCGCGGTGGTGGCGGCTGAGGTGCGCAAGCTGGCCGAGCGCAGCCAGAAGGCCGCGGGCGAGATCAACACCGTGGCCGAGAGCAGCGTGAAGGTGGCCGAGCGCTCGGGGAAATTGCTCGGCGAGCTCGTGCCCATGGCGCGCCGCGCGGCCGATCAGGTGCAGGAGGTCGCCGCGGCGTCTCGCGAGCAGGCCTCGGGCGTGTCGCAGGTGAACGACGCGATGGCGCGCGTGGATCAGGTCACGCAGCGCAACGCCGCGGCCGCCGAGGAGCTGGCCGCCACGGCAGAGGAAGTGAACGCGCAGGCCGACTCGCTGCAGGAGCTGACGGCCATCTTCAAGCTCGACGCCGCGATGATCCCGCCGGTGTCGGAGGCTCCCGTCGCGCCGGCCGCGACGCCGCGCGCGCCGCGCAAGTCCCCGCAGCCCGCACCCGCCCGCAACGGCAAGCCCGCCGAGGCCGCCGCTCCGCAGGCCGTCCCGCCCGAAGCCCTGCCCTCCCCCGCTCCCGTGCCCGGCTACCGGCCGTTCTGATCCGACTCGAGACGAATTCATGGACATGTCCACGAACAGCCGCACGCCCGCGCAGCCGCAGCCCGCGCCCGTCACGCAGTTCCTCACCTTCTTCCTCGGCCAGGAGGAGTTCGGCCTCGAGCTGCTCCGCGTGCGCCAGATCGTCGAGTACACGCCGGTCACGCGCGTGCCGCACCTGCCCTCGTCGATCCGCGGCGTCATCAACCTGCGCGGCCTCGTCTTGCCGGTCATCGACCTCGCCAACAAGTTCGGCCTGCCGGAGCAGGCCATCACGCGGCGCACCTGCATCGTCATCGCCGACACCGAAGAAGCGGGCCCCATCGGCGTCCTCGTCGACGCCGTGAACCAGGCGAGCGACATCGCGCAGGCCGACATCGCGCCCGCGCCCGCGTTCGCCACCATCGTGCGCGCGGACTACCTCATCGGCCTCGCCAAGGTGAACGAGCGCTTCGTGCTCCTGCTCGACGCCGCGCGCGTCCTCTCGCCGGCCGAGCTGCTCGCGGCCACCACCGTCGACCCCG
>JAFEBC010000885.1 GCA_018266095.1 Deltaproteobacteria bacterium | reverse complement strand
GCGGGCGGCCTGGGCGCGGAAGTGCTCCATCATCTCGGGCCCGAGGATGCCGTTGGGGAAGCCGGGGTAGTTCTCGACGTCGGCGGTGATGGTGAGCTGGCCGCCGGGCTGCAAGCCAGTGAACAGGACCGGCTTCAGGTTCGCGCGCGCGGCGTAGATGGCGGCGGTGTAGCCCGCGGGGCCGCTGCCGACGATGATCACGGGGTGGTTGCTCATGCCGATCATGCTCCTTGGACGACTTGGATGCTCGGGCGTTACCGAGGGTGCCCGGCGTTCTATCGCCTTTTCGTGCCCAAATCTGCGACTTCTGCTGCGCTTCTGCTAGGCTAGGGACCGTACCCTTTTGCCTTTAGGTGAGGCGAGCGGAAGGCTTCATGGATCCCAGCGCGCTCAAGAAGATCCCGCTCTTCTCCAATCTGACGACGGATCACCTCGCGAAGATCGGGGCGATCGCGGCGCAGAAGACGGTGAAGGCCAACGAACGCATCTTCCAGGAGGGCGAGGCCGGGACGGAGATGTACATCATCGCCTCGGGCAAGGTGCGCATCAGCAAGATGGTGCCGGGCGTGGGCGAGGAGGCCTTGGCCATCTTGGAGCCGGGGAGCTACTTCGGCGAGATGGCGCTCATCGACGACACGCCGCGCTCGGCGGACGCGACGGCGCACCTGGCGTGCAATCTGCTCGTGATTCGCAAGGCGGACCTGGAGGAGCTGATGTTCCTCCACAAGGACCTGGCGTACGAGCTGTTGTGGACGTTCGTGCGCACGCTGTCGGCGCGGCTGCGCGAGACGAACGACAAGATCAAGGCGTTCTTCGCGCTGTCGGCGCGGTTCTAGAGCAACCTCGCAGCCGCTGAAACGACTCGGCCCGCGGGCACCTCTCGTCGAGGGCCGCGGGCCGCGGTGCGTCTGCTTCTGCGCCTCAGGACGGCTTCGCTACTGGATCGTGAACGTGATGTTGGCGCGGTCGAGGAGCTTGGTGAGCGAGTTCTGGATCATGAACGTCGTCGACCAGGTGCCGGTGTAGCCGGCGGCGGGCGTGTACGTGAAGGTGCCGTCGGGGTTGCGCTTGATGACGCCGACCTTCGAGTTGTAGCCGAACGAGTAGAGCTTGTTGGTGGCCGCGCTGGGATCGCCGTAGTCGGCGCAGGCGTCGGCGTTGTGGAAGGTGGCCGTGCCGGCGAGGAAGTCGAAGGTGACGGGTGCGCCGGGCGCGGTGGTGATGTTCAGGTCGTGCGCGACGGGGTTGCAGTCATCGATGACGTGCGCGGTGACGGTGGCCGTGGCCTGGCCGCCGGAGCGGTCGTAGGCCGTGTAGCTGATGGTGTGGTCGCCGAGCGTGTAGGACGTGAGCGTGAGGCGATCGAGGTGGTTTGTGATCTGCAGGTCGCTGCTCGTGTAGCTCGAGCTGTAGCCGTAGACGAGCGTGGGCAGGTTGCCGTCGCCGTCGGTGGTCGGGTCGGGGTCGTTGCCGAGCACGTCGACGTTGGCG
>JAFEBC010000884.1 GCA_018266095.1 Deltaproteobacteria bacterium | reverse complement strand
GACGAACCCGCTGACGATCATCGCGACGAAGCTTGCCATGCGACCGTCACCACCTCTGCGTCCTGGTGCACCGTGAACTGCGCCCCCAGTGTGTCACGCAACAGCTCGAGCTGCGTGCGCGTGTGCAGCGTCAGCTCCTGCGTGCGGAACGAGCCGCCCTTCGCCAGCGCGAGCGGCAGGAGCAGCTGATCGGCGAGATGCTGCCCGACCGGCACGCCCGCGCGCAGATACGCCGCCACCTCGCGCGCCACGCCTTCGGCCACCGTCTCGGCGCGCACGGACTTCTCGCCGAAGCCGGTGAACACCTCGGTCACGTGCTCGCTCTCGATCACCGCGCTCAGCACGTTCCCGGGCCCGACCTCCTTGGGCAGACCCTGGATCGCGAGTTGGTCCTCGCTCCACGACAACCGCCGCGCCAGCACCGCCAGCTCACGCTTGGCCACCGCGCCGGGCACCGCCGCGACCGTCGCCGTGGCCCGCTGCGAGATCACCGCGCCGCGCTCGCGCAGCTCCAGGGGCGCGAGCGTCCGCGACGGCTCGACCGACACGCGCAGCCGTCCACCGCCCGCGGGATGGAACCCAGGCCGCTCCAGCTCGACAGCGATCTTCGGCCCCATGCGGTTCACCAGCGGCACGAAGGCGCGCGTGAGGAACTCGTGCGTGGGCGCGAGCGGATTGTGCGTGCCGCCCTCGAGCACGAGCGTGGTCGGTCCGCTCGCCGTCAAGAGCGCAGGCAGCACCGTCTGCAGCACGAGCGTGGTGCTCCCCGCCGTGCCGATCGACACCTCGTAGTGCCCCGGCGTCACCGCGTGCGGACGGAACTCGAGCTCGCGCGAGCCCGGCTCTGCGCCGCTCACCTCTGCACGCCCGAGCTGCGCCGCCAGGTTCACGGCGCACAGATGCTGCCGCAGGAGGCCCGGCCGCTGCCGGCCCGCGCGGATGTTCACCATCTTGAGCGGCTCGCCGGTCAGGAGCGAGAGCGCGAGCGAAGTCCGCAGGACCTGCCCGCCACCCTCGCCCCTGGACCCATCGATCAGACGCATCGTTCAACCCTTCACGCACACCACTTGCTTCAGCGTGTGCACGATCTCCACCAGCTCCTTCTGCGCCTCCATCACCGCGTCGATCGGCTTGTACGCCGCCGGCGTCTCGTCGATCACGTCCGCGTCCTTGCGGCACTCGACGCCCGCCGTGGCCGCGACGTGCTCCGCGAGCGTGAACTTCTTGCGCGCCGCCGTCCGCGACATGGTGCGCCCCGCGCCGTGGCTGCACGAGTGGAAGCTGTCCTCGTTCCCCAGCCCGCGGACCACGAACGACCGCGCGCCCATGCTCCCCGGGATCAAGCCGAGGTCGCCCTTGCGCGCACGCACCGCGCCCTTGCGGGTCACCAGCACGTTCTCGCCGAAGTGATGCTCACGCGCGACGTAGTTGTGGTGGCAGTTCACCACCTCCATCCCCGTCGTGAACTCCGGCAGCCCGCTCGCGCGCGCCGCCGTGATCACCGCGTCCATCATCAGCTCGCGATTGAGCCGCGCGTACTCCTGCGCCCAGCTCACCGCCAGCACGTAGTCGTCGAAGTGCTCGGTGTGCTCCGGGAAGTACGCCAGGTCCTCATCCGGCAACTTCACGAAGAACCGCTTCATGTCCTTGCGCGCGAGCTCGATGAAGTAGCGCCCGATGCGGTTCCCCACGCCGCGCGACCCGCTGTGCAGCATGAACCACACGCGCTGCTCCTCATCGAGACACACCTCGATGAAGTGGTTCCCGGTGCCGAGCGTCCCCAGGTGCGAGACCGTCGCGCCACGACGCAGCGACGGGTGCTTCTCGATCACGCGCGCAAAGCCCGCCTCGAGCTGCGTCCAGCCAGTCGCCACGTGCGCCGGCGTGTCGTGCCACGCGCCGCGATCACCCGCGCCGCCATTGTCGGTGCGGCCGTGCGGAACCAGCCGCTCGATCTGCGTGCGCAGCGCGTG
>JAFEBC010000883.1 GCA_018266095.1 Deltaproteobacteria bacterium | reverse complement strand
CGCCGACGATGTTCACCATCGCCAACGATCTGACCAAGATGCAGATCCTGGCGAACATCGACGAGGCGGACGTCGGCAAGGTGCGCGAGGGGATGGACGCGAAGTTCACCGTCGACGCGTGGCCGGGCGAGACCTTCAAGGGGACGATCCGCGAGGTGCGGCAGGCGCCGACGACGATCTCGAATGTCGTGACGTATGCGGCCGTGATCGACGCGCCCAATCCGCAGAAGAAGCTGCGCCAGGGCATGACGGCGCAGGTGCAGGTGACCACGGGCAAGCGCGACGACGCGGTGCGCGTGCCGAACGCGGCGCTGCGGTTCCATCCGGCGGGCGCGCCCGAGCGCGGCGCGGACAAGGCCGACAAGAAGGACGACAAGACGCTGGCGAGCGCGGGCGGCGAGCGGCCGACCGGTGAGCGCGGGGCGATGCGGCCCGAGGGGATGCGGGGGCCGCGCGCGGATGGAATGCGCGGGGATGGTGCGCATGGGGACGGTGCGCGCGGGGATGGCGCCCACGGCGAGGGCGAGGTGGGAGGCCGCAAGGTGCGCCTGGGCCGCGCCTACAAGCTGGTCGACGGCAAGCCGGTCGCAGTGCAGCTCAAGCTGGGGCTCGCGGACAGCGTGCGCACCGAGGTGCTCGAAGGGCTCGCCGAGGGAGACGTGGTGATCACCGGCGAGGCCGGGATGCCGATGGGCGGCCCGGGCGCGATGGGCGGCATGCGCCCGGGCGGCACCGCGGGGGCAGGTCCGCGCCGTGGGTTCTGAGGCCAAGGACCCCGGCGCGAGCCGTCCAGACGCCGTCGTGCGCACGGAGGGCCTCGTGCGCACCTACGTCATGGGCGACCAGAAAGTGCACGCGCTGCGCGGCGTGTCGCTCTCCATCTTCCGCGGCGAGTTCGTCGCGGTCATGGGCGCGTCGGGCTCGGGCAAGAGCACGTTCATGAACCTGGTCGGCTGCCTGGACCGGCCTACGCAGGGGCGCTACTTCCTCGAGGGCAACGACACCTCCACGCTCTCGCGCGACGCGCGCGCGAAGGTGCGCGGCAAGCAGATCGGCTTCGTCTTCCAGGGCTTCAACCTGCTCCCGCGCACGACCGCGCTGGAGAACGTCGAGCTGCCCATGCTGTACCAGGGCGTGCCGGGCCGCGTGCGCCGCGAGCGCGCCGAGATCGCGCTGGGCAAGGTGGGCCTGGGTGACCGCCTCGATCACACGCCCGCGCAGCTCTCGGGCGGACAGCAGCAGCGCGTGGCCATCGCGCGCGCGCTGGTGAACGATCCGGCGCTCATCCTCGCCGACGAACCGACGGGAAATCTGGATTCGAAGACCTCGATCGAGGTCATGGCGCTGTTCCAGGACCTGTCCGCGCAGGGCATGACGGTGATGCTGGTGACGCACGAGCCCGACATCGCGGCGCACGCCAAGCGCATCGTGACCTTCCGCGACGGCCTCGTGCTCACGGATGTCACGCAGAAGCAGGTGCTGGACGCGCGCGAGGAGCTCAAGCAGTTGGCCGCGCAGCAGGCAGACGAGCGCGATCCGGCGGCGCAGGCGGCGGCGGTCACCGGGCTCACGTTGGCGCCGGGAGGTGCGACGTGAACCACTTCGCGTCGCTGCGCACCGCCTTGCGCGCGCTGGGCAAGAACAAGCTGCGCTCGGGCCTCGCCATGATCGGCATCATCATCGCCGTCGCGGCCGTGGTGGCCGTGGTCGCGATCGGCCAAGGCGCGCAGCAGAAGGTCGCCGAGCAGATGGCGTCGCTCGGCTCCAATCTCTTGATGATCACGCCGGGCTCGACGAGCCAGAAGGGCGCGGCCGGCGGCTCCGGCTCGAACAACACGCTCATCAAGGACGACGGCGTGGCCATCGAGAAGGAGCTCTCCTCGACGGTGGCGGCGGTGGCGCCGGTGAACCGCGCGGGCGCGCAGGTGATCTCGGGCGACGCGAACTGGTTCACGCAGGTGATGGGCACCACGGCCGCGTACCTCGAGGTGCGCCAGTGGCCGCTCGCGGAGGGCGAGGCGTTCGGCCGCGAGGAGGACGTGAGCGCCGCCAAGGTGTGCATCCTCGGCAAGACCGTGGTGGAGAAATTGTTCGGCGACGTGTCGCCCATCGGCGCGCAGATCCGCGTGCGCGCGGTGCCGTGCAAGGTCATCGGCGTGCTGTCGATGAAGGGCCAGGGCTCGTGGGGACAGGACCAGGACGACATCATCCTCATGCCGTGGACGACCCTCGTGCGGCGCGTGCAGGGCGGCACCAACGAGTCCGTGAACAT
>JAFEBC010000882.1 GCA_018266095.1 Deltaproteobacteria bacterium | reverse complement strand
CTCGCCAGCAAGCCGACCAATCTCCCGGGCTCGACGCAAGCGCGGCTGCTCCTGTCCGTCGACGCGAGCCTCTTCGACATCCCCAACAGCGAGATCGCGGGCTGGCTGCGCGACGCGAACTACACCGTCATCAACCAGGCGGCCACCGTCGCGAACCTCAAGCAGGTCCAGGGCGACGGCGTGTTCTTCTGGATCACGCACGGCTCGTACGCGGTCGATCCCGCCGCGCACGTCTCGGTGTGGACGCTGTGGACCGCCGACGCCGTCACCGACGCCAACAACGCCGCGTTCAAGGACGACCTCGACGACCACTCGCTCGTCTACTTCACCGCCAACAACGAGTTCGACCCGGTCACCAAGAAGTTCACCGCGCGCACGCACTACGCCATCACCGACAACTTCGTCACCAAGTACCAGTGGTCGTTCGCGGACTATCCGTTCATCTTCGTCGACGCTTGCCACAGCGATCAGTACGGCATGGCCAACAGCCTCATGGCCCGCGCCAGCAAGGTCGGCACCTCGTTCGGCTGGAGCGACACCGTCTACACCGACGCCGCCGCCCGCGCGCCGCGCTTCGCCTTCGACCGCCTGCTCGGCAACAGCAAGGCAGCCCCCGCGCCCTCGACGGCACAGCGTCCCTTCGACGGCAGCGCCGTGTTCCGCGAGCTCCACGCCGTCGGCGCGGACACGTCGACGGCCAACGCCACCGTCATCGTCGCGCGCAGCGGCGCTCCGCCGGCCCTGCGCCCGAGCATCATGCGCATGGAGGTCACCGAGCGGCTCTCCGAGAGCCCGCTGCACGGGCCCACCAAGCTCACGCTCTACGGCATCTTCGGCGACGCGCAGGGCACGGTGAAGGTCGGCGGCGTCGAGCTGCCCATCCAGAGCTGGGCCACCGACAAGATCGTGGCCACGCCCGCGGATCTGCCGGGACCGGGCTTCTCGGGCCTCGTGCAGGTGATCTCGAATTCGCGCGAGAGCAACGCGGTCGAGCTCACGCAGTGGCACGGGCAGCTCAAGTACCAGATCACGCCGTACCCGCCGCAGTCGACCTCGACCGCCGTCTCGCACATCGACTGCGACGTGTACTTCCGCGGCGACCTGCACCCGTACCGCGACGACGCGGGCGCCGACCTGCTGGACCCGGACCCGAT
>JAFEBC010000881.1 GCA_018266095.1 Deltaproteobacteria bacterium | reverse complement strand
GTCGACGGCCTCAAGCACTCGACCGAGCCGTTCCTCTTCGGCCTGGACCCAGAGCGGGTCGACGAACTCCTGGCGCCAGCGGGTTGGCGCGCCGAGGAGGTCCTGCCGCCGCGGGCGATGGCCGCGAAGTGGCTCCCCGAGCGCGATCAGGCCCGCATGGCCGACGTGTTCGGCATCGTGCGCGCGCGGCGGGTGTGAGCGGCGTCACGATGTTCGCGGCTCCAAGCGATCCGGCCTGTTCAAGGTGCGACGAATCTCGTACAGGCGTGTCCTACAGAGGGAACTGTGTGCCCGGAGCGGTCCGCCGTGGGTCTCTCGGGGAACCGACGCGAGGATGTTTCGAGTGACGACGCAGCGATTCGACGCGATGCCGAAGCTTGCCCTCTGCCTGCTTGCGTGTGTGGCGCTCGCGGCGTGCGCGTCGTCGAAGGATGGGCAGGACGCCGGAACGCACGACGCGGGCGTCACGGACGCGGGTTCGGATGCTGGTTCGGGCGCGGACGCGGGCTCCAGCGACGCGGGTGCGGACGCAGGCGGGGTCGACGCTGGCACGGATGCGGGAACGACTGACGCAGGCGAGGCGGATGCGGGTGCTGACGCAGGCGTGAGCGATGCGGGCGCGGACGCGGGCAACGACGCGGGCTCAGCGGACGCGGGGAGCGATGCGGGCTCAGCGGACGCGGGGAGCGATGCGGGCTCGGCGGACGCGGGGAGCGACGCGGGCTCAGCGGACGCGGGCAGCGACGCGGGCTCAGCGGACGCGGGGAGCGACGCGGGCTCTGCCGACGCAGGTTCCGACGCAGGCTCGGGCGGCGCTGACGCTGGCACCGACGGCGGCACCGCGACCAACTATCCGCCGCTCGACCCGGCCGTCATCACCAACGTGCTCACGGCCGCGAGCGGCGCGCTCACCGACATCATGGCCTCCACCTCGACGCACGCGACCCGCAACGCGCAGTTCGCGGCCTGGCTCGCGACGCGCGAGGAGTTCCGCGAGTCCGGCGTCGATGAGCAGGGCGACTCGGTCTGGGGCCAGCTCACCAACGGCCAGCTCTACGTCGCGACCACGAACTTCGATGACGGCGCGTCGACGTCGAGCGGCCCGCGCCGCCTGCCGCCGCAGTTCTCGCATCCGCAGCAGGAGACGCGCCCGCAACCGACGCGCCCGCAGCCGATGCGCTCGCAGCCGATGCGCTCGCAGCCCTCGCAGTCGCCGTACCTCCGGCCACAGCTCGACCTCCGCGACGCGCCCACGAGCGACCTCGCGCTCGCCAGCAAGCCGGCCAATCTCCCGGGCTCGACGCAAGCGCGGCTGCTCCTGTCCG
>JAFEBC010000880.1 GCA_018266095.1 Deltaproteobacteria bacterium | reverse complement strand
GACATCCGCGACGATCCGCGCTTCGCGCAGCTCCTCAAGCTGGAGAAGGACCTGACGCTGAACATCGACGGCGGCTGGTCGTTCAACTGGAGCTGGGGCGGGAAGCACGGGCTCTTCTCGCTCAACAGCGACAAGCGGCACGCGCAGAAGGTGGCGGACTGGAAGGAAGAGCTGCCGCGCATCGAGCAGGCCGCGAAGGACCATCCGAAGAGCGGGCGCGCGCAGTACAACGTGGGCTACGCGCGGCTGATGGTGGACGACCCGAAGGGCGCCGAGGACGCGTTCAAGAAGGCGCTGGAGCTCGGGCACCGCAAGCCGACGACGCTCTACAACCTGGCGTGCGCGGCGGCGCGGCAGGACGCGAAGGATCGCGCGTTCGATTATCTGAGCAAGTCGATCGACGCCGGCTTCGATGCCGCGGGGCAGATGGAGAATGACGACGACCTGGATTCGCTGCGCGATGACCCGCGGTTCCGCAAGCTGGTGCGGAAGGCCGAGGCGGTCGCGGACGATCAGGACGATTGAGGAGGCGCCGAGATCGCCACGGAGTGCCCGCCCGATCACTCACCGCAGAGGCGCCGAATCGCAGAGGCTTGAGCCCTGCTGCGAATTTCAGCGCTTCTGCGTCTCCGCGGTGAATCGCCGCCCGAGCACGCTCGAGCGGTTGAGCTCTCCGCTCGCGAACACTTTCGCCGCAGTGCGGCTAGAGCGCGGGCGCGACCCGTGTTACCCGACTGCCACGCCCGATCTCCGGAGCGGAGGTTCCCACATGATCTCACGACACTTTCTCATCGCCGGCGCGCTCGTGTGCGCGTCGCTCGTCGCCTGCGGCGGCTCGACCAATCCCTGCGAAGGCGTGACCGGCACGTGCACCGAGTTCGCGGCGGGCACGTCGGAGTCCACCATCTCCAACGCGATCTCCGGGGCCAAGGACGGCACCACCTTCGCGTTCGACGAGGGCACGTTCACGTTCACGAACGAGATCTCGATCGCGAACAAGAACATCACCATCAAGGGCTCGGGGCAGGACGCGACCATCCTTGACTTCGGCGCGCAGGCCGCGGGCGCTGAGGGCATCCTGGCGCAGGACGGCTCGGACGGCATCGCCTTCACCGCGCTCACCGTGCGCGATCCGGCGGGCAACGGCGTGAAGGTCGTGGGCTCGACGGGCGTGAAGTTCACCAACATGAAGGTGGTCTGGACGAACCAGGACAAGACCAAGCACGGCGCGTACGGGGTGTACCCGGTGCAGAGCAAGCAGGTGCTCATCGACGGCGTCACCGTCGAGGGCGCGGCGGACGCGGCGATCTACGTGGGCCAGTCGGACGGCATCGTGGTGCGCAACTCGACCGCGCGCCTCTCGGTGGCCGGCATCGAGATCGAGAACTCGTTCAACGCCGACGTCTACAACAACACCTCCACGCTGAACGCGGGCGGCATCCTCGTGTTCGACCTGCCCGGCCTGCAGCAGAAGGGCGGGCACAACGTGCGCGTGTACAACAACAAGATCATCAACAACACGACCACCAACTTCGGCGCCGCGGGCAGCACGGTGTCGCTGGTCCCGACGGGCACGGGCGTGCTGGTCATGGCGAACCACGACGTCGAGGTCTTCGGCAACACCATCTCGGGCAACGGCACGACGGGCGTGGCGGTGGTGAGCTTCCTCGTGACGCAGATCTCGTACAGCGACGCGACGTACAACCCGTTCCCCTCGAAGGTGCACATCCACGACAACGTGGTCGCGGATCCGGCGTCGCCCAACGGCACGAACCCGGACATCGGCCGCCAGTTGGGCCTGCTCCTCTACGCGCACAAGAGCGACTTTCCGGGCGGGCACGTGCCGGAGATGCTCTACGACGGCATCGTCGACGGCACCACCACGAGCTCGTTCCCGAACAACAGCATGAGCATCTGCTTCAAGAACAACACCGCGTCCACGGCGACGTTCGCGAACCTGCACTTCGATCAGTGCAACACGAACTGCGCGAACCTGGGCACGATCATCACCACCGACATCACGCCCAACGCCTGCTCGCTCGACGCGCTGCCCGCGGTCACGTTCCCGGGGCTGTAGGCGATGTCGCGCGCGCTCCCCTGCGCCCTGCTCTGCGCGCTCCCCTGCGTGCTCGTGGCCTGCGGTGGCACGAGCACGCAGTCAGGGCCGTGCGTGCCCGGGCAGGACACGTCGTGGGTGCAGGGGGACGCGTTCGGAACGCTCTCGCAGTACTGCATGGTGTCGCTCGTGAACGGCGACATCGTGCCGAAGGACGGCGTGGTTCCGTACGACCTGAACACGCCGCTGTTCTCGGACCGCGCGGTGAAGAAGCGGACGATCTTCGTGCCCAAGGGCGCGAGCATCACCTACGACGCCGCGCTGGCGTTCGACCTGCCCACGGGCTCGATCGTCACCAAGAGCTTTGGCTTCCGCGATGACCTGCGCAAGGCGAACCCGATCGTGACCTGGGTGGAGACGCGCGTGATGCTGCGGCGCGCGGACGGGTGGCACGGGCAGTCGTATGTGTGGAACGCGGAGCAGACGGAGGCCGTGTACACACCGGGCGGGGCCGTGCGCGCGCTGTCGTGGGTCGACGAGAACGGCGACGCGGAGGGCACGACGAGCTACTTGGTT
>JAFEBC010000087.1 GCA_018266095.1 Deltaproteobacteria bacterium | reverse complement strand
GGCACGTCGAGCTCGTGTCGCGCGCGGGGGCGAAGGAATTGGTGTTCGTGTTCGACGGCGACGAGGCGGGCATTCGCGCGCCGACGCGGGCGTCGGAGATTGCGGCCGCGCAGGGTGTGCCGGCGCGCGTGCTGGTGCCGCCTGATGGCGAGGATCCGGACGAGACGGTGCTGCGCATCGGGACGGCGGCCTTCCGCGACCTGGTGCGGGCGGCGCAGCCGGCCTTGGAGTTCCTCTTGGATCGGGCGCTCGCGGACGTGGGCGAGGGCGCGTCCATCGAGGCGCGCGTGAAGACGGTGCAGGCGGTGTCGGGCATCGTCAAGGCGGCGCCACCGGGGCTCGCGCGCGAGCTGTACGTCGAGAAGGTGGCCGAGCGGCTCAAGGCGCCTGTGGACGCGGTGCGCATGGCCATCGAGCGCATGCCGGGGCCGAAGGGGCCGGACAGGCAGCGGCCGGAGCCGGATCCCGTGGAGGAGTTTGGCGATGCGCCGCGGGCGCCGCCGCGTGCGTACGAGCCGCGCCAAGGCGGAAATCCGCAGCAGAATCGGCAGGGTCAGGGGCAGCGCGGGCAAGAGCCGCAGCAGCCCGGGCAGGCGATGCGGCAGGGCGGGCCGAATGGCGCGCAGCAGAATTCGCGCGATCCGCGTGCGCCAGGGCCGGGTTCGCCGGGTCAACGGGGCATGGAGCCGCGGACTCAGAATCCACAGCCGTCGCCGAATGATGCGCAGCAGGCGAAAGGATACGCGCCCGCGCCCGTTGTTCCCCCAGCGAATCGCAAGGTCGGGCTCATCGACCCTCGGAAGGCCGAGGCGCAGGCGGAGCTGTCGGTGGTGGCGCAGATGCTCTTGCACGTCGACCTCTGCAAGCTCGTGGACGAATCCGGGGTGGCGGGCGAGTTCCGGGTGGCGGCGCTGCGCGAGTTCGCCGAGGGCGCTTTTGTGGCGGCGCGCGAGGGCATGTTGGATGCTCGGGCGCTCGTGGCGGCGTCGGAGCCGGAGCTGCTTCGAAAGGCGTTGGAGAGGTCCCTGGATGAGGCCGAGAAGGGCCGGGCGGAGGCGCCCGAACAGGAGCGCACCAATCTGAAGAACAAGCTCAATCGATTGAAGCGACAGGGCTTCAACGTACGCAACCGGCGAGACGCGGCAGAGGAGGTCGTGGGGCAGCGAACCACGGCATCCGCCGATCGCCCGAAAAGCGATCAAGAAACGGGCGCTTGAGCGCCAAATCGGTTAGAACACCCAACCCCGTATGTCCGCCGGCTCGTTTGGGGCCAGACAATTGGCTCCGCGGCGTCCCGCAAAGAGGTCAGAAGAATGTCCGACAAGAGCAAGACTGCCGCTGTGAAGATGAAGCCTGACGAGGCCAAGAAGAAGGGCTCCGCCAAGGTGTCGACTGCCGGTTCTGAGAAGGCAGAGAAGGCCCCCAAGAAGGGCGCCAAGGGCAACGCGGAGGCTCCTGCCGAGCACAAGGGCGGGAAGGCCGCGGCCAAGGCTGGCAAGGGCGGCAAGGGCAAGGACAAGAAGGCCAAGGGCGAGGGCGAAGAAGGCGAGGAGGGCGAAGAGGGCGAAGACGGGCCGCCTGATTTCCCTGCTGGCGCCGAGGACGAAGAGGACGGGCCTGGCGATCTCGCGCTCGAGGACGACGAGGATGAAGACCTCGCGCCCAAGGGCAAGGGCGGCAAGGCCACCGAGCGCAAGGAAGTGAAGGACCTGCTCGCGATGGGGCGCGACAAGGGCTTCCTCACGTACGACGAGGTGAACGACGCGCTGCCCGCGGACATCGTCTCGTCGGACCAGATCGACGACGTGATGTCGATGTTCGGCGACAACGACATCGCCATCGTCGACGAGGCCTCGAAGGTCAAGCTGCCGGAGACCAAGCCGCCCGAGCCGGAGCCGGTGGCGGGCAGCAAGGACGACGACGAGAAGGAAGAAGAGAAGGAGAAGGAGGAGGACGACGCGTTCTCCAAGTCGAACGATCCCGTGCGCATGTACCTGCGCAAGATGGGCTCGGTCTCGCTGCTCACCCGCGAGGGCGAGGTGGAGATCGCCAAGCGCATCGAGGACGGCGAGAAGGAAGTGCTCGACGCCGTGCTGCACTCGAGCATCGCCATCAAGGAGATCATCCAGATCGGCGAGCGGCTCAAGAAGGGCAAGATGCGCGTGCGTGAGGTCATCCGCGACGCGCCGGATGAGGACGACGAGACCTTCGACGAGCAGGGCCGCGCGGACCTCGTGGTGAAGCTGATCGAGAAGATCCGCCGCTACGAGAGCGAGAACGAGGAGCTCCACGAGCAGCTCGAGGGCAAGGGCAAGAAGCTCTCGGACGCGAAGAAGAAGGAGCTCAAGGACGAGGTCCTCAAGAACGAGCAGCGGATGGCGGAGAGCCTCGCTGAGATCAAGCTCAACAAGCGGCAGATTGAGCGGATCATCGAGAACTTGAAGAAGCTCATCGAGCGCATCGACGCGGTCGAGGGCGAGATGAAGGACATCGAGCGGCGGACGGACACGCCGCTCAAGGAGCTCAAGCACCTGCTCCGCGAGGCCGAGGACGAGGGGAAGTCGGGCCTCGCCGCGCGCAAGACGCTCAAGAAGCTGGGCCTGTCGGAGGACGAGATCGGCGAGATCTCGCGCACCATCCAGGCCGCGCCGCGCAAGGTGAAGCGCGTCGAGGAAGAGGCGATGCTGCCGGTCGAGGAGCTCAAGAAGAGCTACGGGTCGATCATCGCGGGCGAGCGCAAGGCGGAGAAGGCGAAGGCCGAGCTCGTGGAGGCGAACCTGCGCCTCGTGGTGTCGATCGCGAAGAAGTACACGAACCGCGGCCTGCAGTTCCTGGACCTCATCCAGGAGGGCAACATCGGCCTGATGAAGGCCGTGGACAAGTTCGAGTACAAGCGCGGCTACAAGTTCTCGACGTACGCCACGTGGTGGATCCGGCAGGCGATCACGCGCGCCATCGCAGACCAGGCGCGCACGATCCGCATCCCGGTGCACATGATCGAGACGATCAACAAGCTCATCCGCACCTCGCGCTACCTCGTGCAGGAGATCGGCCGCGAGCCGACGCCTGAGGAGATCGCCGAGAAGATGGAGCTTCCGCTCGACAAGGTGCGGAAGGTGCTGAAGATCGCGAAGGAGCCGATCTCGCTGGAGACGCCGATCGGCGAGGAGGAGGATTCGCACCTCGGTGACTTCATCGAGGACAAGGCGATCACCTCGCCGGCGGACGCGGTCATCAACATGAACCTCGCGGAGCAGACGCGGAAGGTGCTGGCGACGCTGACGCCGCGCGAGGAGAAGGTGCTGCGCATGCGCTTCGGCATCGGCGAGAAGTCGGACCACACGCTCGAGGAGGTGGGTCAGGACTTCGAGGTGACGCGCGAGCGCATCCGGCAGATCGAGGCGAAGGCGCTGCGCAAGCTGCGACACCCGTCGCGGAGCAAGCGGCTGCGGAGCTTCGTCGAGAACTAGGCAGGGCGGCCCCGGGAGTTCGGGGCCTGACATCGGCAGGAGCTTGCGGGCGTCCGGCGGAGCGTGAGAGCGCTCGGGGCGCCCGCCGCCTTTGGTGAGTGGCCGCAGCGCGTTCAAGGCGAGGAGAACCGCATGGTGCTCTGGGTGTTGATGGCGAGTCGGCGGCTGCGCCGGGTCCTGGTGCGCGTGATGCGCATGATGGTGATGCTGCTGGGGGTGTTCTTGGGGTGCGCGGGGGTGCCCGCGGTTCAGGCTCCGGCGGCTCAGGCCGCTCCGCTGCCCGCGAGCGATGCGGTGAAGCCCGTCGCGCCCGATGCGCCCGCTGCTGACGCACCTCAGGCCAAGGCGTCTCCGGCGGCCGCTATGGGCTCCGCGGCGGTCCCTGCGGCCCCCGCAACTGCGACGCTGCCGGTGATCCCGCCGCGCGACGCGCCGCCGCTCGATGAGCGGCTGGGGACCTGGCATCGCGCGATCGTGACCTCGGTGCCGCTGGCGCAGCAGTACTTCGACCAGGGGCTGCGGCTGCTCTACGCGTTCAATCAGGACGAAGCGGGCGCGGCGTTCAAGGCGGCGACGGAGCTCGACCCGCGCTGCGCGATGTGCTTCTGGGGCGAGGCGATGGTGCTGGGGCCGAACATCAACGTGGCCACGGATCCCGACCGCGAGAAGCAGGCTGCGCTGATCGTGCAGCAGGCGCGCGTGGCGGCGTCGTCGACGAATGCCGTCGAGCGCGAGTGGGTGGAGGCGATCGCGGTGCGCTACCGGGCGAACCCGAGCGGCGAGCGCAAGGCGCAGGATGAGGCGTACGCGCAGGCGATGCGCGGGATCATGCAACGGCATCCGGATGACGTGGACGCGAAGGTGCTGTTCGCGGAGGCGATGCTGGACCTGCGGCCGTGGGCGCAGTGGACCAAGGACGGCAAGGCCGAGCCCGGGACGGACGAGCTGGTGGCGGCGCTGGAGGCGGCGCTCAAGCAAGCGCCGGAGCACCCGGGGGCGAACCACTTCTACATCCATGCCGTCGAGGCGTCGGCGCATCCAGAGCGGGCGCTCACGGCGGCGGCGCGGCTGCCGGGCCTGATGCCGGGCGCGGGGCATCTCGTGCACATGCCGTCGCATGTGTTCATTCGCACGGGGCAGTACGCGGCGGGCTCGGAGGCGAATGAGAAGGCAATCGCCGTCGACGAGGAGTCGTTCCGGCGGCGGCCGCCTGCGTCGATGGTGTCGCGCATGTACGCGCAGCACAACTACGACTTCCTCTGGGTGACGGCGGCGCTGGAGGGCCGCAAGGCCAAGGCGCTGTGGGCCGTGGACAAGCTGGCGGAGCTGATGCCGACCTCGACGCTCCTGTCGATGATGAAGGACAGCGGGATGGCCGGGATGGACTACGGCGCGGGCTCGTGGTGGGTCGCGCGGGTGTGGTTCGGGGAGTGGAAGGCGATCCTGGACGCGCCCTGGCCCCCCAAGGAGCTGCCGGCGCTGCAGGCGGTGAGCTGGTTCGCGCGCGGGATGGCGAACGTGCGCACGCAGAAGGTCCGCTCGGCGGCGGAGGACCTGGCCCTGCTGACCGCGTACGCGAAGAAGCTCCCCGAGTCGGAGCTGCTGACGCCGACGGCGCACGCGAAGGTGGTCTTCGAGGCGATGCAGCTCCTCCTGCGCGGTGAAATCGACATGGACGTGGCCGAGTCGACGCGCGCGCTGAGCGAGCTGCGGCAGGCGGTGGTGATGCAGGATTCGCTGCCCTACGACGAGCCCCCGGTGTTCGCGCTGCCGGCGCGGCTGTACCTGGGCGCGGCGCTCTTGCACGAGAAGAAGGCGAAGGAGGCGGAGGCGGTGTACCGCGACGAGCTGCAGCGGCAGCCGGAGAGTGGACAGGCGCTGTTCGGCCTGATGCAGGCGCTGAGGGCGCAGAAGACGAAGGCGGCGCAGCTCGAGGCGGAGAAGGTGTTCGCGCGGTTTGAGAAGGCGTATGCGCGGGCGGATGTGACGCTGACGTCGTCTCGGTTCTGAGAGCAGGCGAGGGGGGAGACCTGGTGGTCCGCCACAGGGGGCTTGACGGGCCGCCGGGAAACTGGTTGAACCAGTGGACCAGTGAGCCATCCAGCCATTCATCCTCTAGGCCCGCTTGACCCCCGCCCCTCCGCCGTGGACGCCTGCGCCGCGCGCCTGCGCCGCGCCATCCTCAACAAGGAGTTCATGCCGGGCGATCGCCTGCCCTCCGAGCGGGTCATGGCCAAGCAGCTCGGGGTGAACCGGACGACGCTTCGGGGCGCGCTGGGGAAGCTGGCGTCCACGCGGCTCCTCTCGGTGAAGCAGGGGAGCCCGACGGTCGTGCGCGACTGGCGGCGCGAGGGCGGGCCGGACCTGGTGGGGATGCTGATCGGCGCGGTGGACACGCGGCACACGCGGCGGGCGCTGGGGGAGCTCCTGCTGCTCCGGCGCTGCCTGGCCCAGGCGCTGATTCTCCAGGCGATCCGCGAGAGCACGCCGGCGAGGCTCGGGGACGTCGAGCTGCAGATCGATGCGCTGGAGGCGAAGATCCGCGAAGGGGCGAGTGTGGAGGCCCTCGCGGAGGCGGAGCTGGAGGTCATCGCGGCGCTGGTCGAGTCGACGCGGAGCGATGTGTTGCCGCTGTTCCTGAATCCGATCCTGCAGATCCTGCGCGCGCTGCCGCAGTTCGCGTCGGCGCTCTATCGCGAGCCGGCGGTGACGCCGCAGAGCTGGCGCGCGGTGTTGGCGATCGTGCGCGAGCAGGACGTCCAGGCGGTGCCGCGGGTGATGGACTTCCTCGAGGCGCACGACAAGGCGACGCTGGAGTGGCTGGAGGAGCGCCACTGGCGGAAGGCGGACACGCAGCGGGGCGCGGTGCAGGGGGACGCCAAGGCCGGACGGCCTCCGGGCAAGGGGGCGGAGCCGGGCAAGGGGGCGGAGCAGGGCAAGCGGACGGAGCAGGGCAAGCGGACGGAGCCGGGCAAGCGGACGGAGCCGGGGAGGCAATAGGGCGGCATGGCTTCGATGACCTCGGACACAGCGGGTGTGGATGCGGCGCAGGCGCGCGGCGACTTGGGGGGTGCGCGCTTTCGCGCTGACGGGACGGCGCTGACCGAGGTCGAGGCGCGCGCCGTGCGGCGGTTTCAGCTCGTGTACCTCGCGCTGGGGCTCAACTTCCTCCTGCCGGCCATCTCCTACGTCGTCGACCCGGCGATCACGCTGCGCTCGATCGACGCGCTCAACCGGCTCCTGGGCGGCGGCGCCTATCCGCTGAGCGAGGGCGGGCACCTCTGGCACATGCTCGCGGTGACGAACGTGTTCACGCTCGCGTTCCTCTGCTTCCTCCTGCTCGCGGACCTGCCGCGGTTCTTCCCGGCGCTGCCAGGGCTGGCCTTCCTCAAGGGGGCGTCGGCCGTGTACGCGCTGTGCCTCGGGCTCGCGCACGGCGTTCCGTTCTTCCTGGGCGTGTTCGCGCTGGACGGCGCCTCGACGGTGGCGATGGTGGCGTTCGCGGTCCCGGCGCACCGCGCGCTCACGGGGCGGCCGCTGGCGCTGCCGGCGTGGACGCTCTTGCTCGTTTTTCCCCAGCGGCTCGCGGAGGGGCTGGCGCGCGTCGAGCGGGCGCGCATCGTGCCGGTGACGCCGACCCTGTTCCAGCTCGGGCTCGGCATCGTGCGCATGTCGGCGCGGCTGGTGTTCCGCTCGCAGACGGTGGGGCTCTCGACGACGCACGCGGTGCGGCCTGGGTGGCGCGCCCGGCTCCTGCGCGCGCGGCCCCTGCGGTTTCCCTTCCTCGTGTGGGAGCGGGCCAT
>JAFEBC010000879.1 GCA_018266095.1 Deltaproteobacteria bacterium | reverse complement strand
GACCTATTGCCCTTTCGCAGCGGGCGGTTGAACGAAGCGGCCGGGCTGGTTCCGCTGGTCGCGCGGCGCTCCGAGCGCCGGCGGATCAAGACCGAAGTCCCACCGAAAAAGTGCTGACGGGACGCTCGTATCGGTCACACGACGGAGCGGCTTCCCCTATCTGCGACCCGCACGCATGGGCTAAGATGTGCGGAAACCATCGCTCTTGATGCTTCCTTTTGGAGGTTGTCGTCGTATGCAGCCAACCGTGCACGTTTCCCTTGCCCGCGGGCAGTCCCGCGCCTTTGCCCTAGCGCTTCTCCTGGCGGTGGGCTGCGCCGGCTCCGGCTCGTCCTGTGGGTCTTCCTGCGGAGGCGCCTTCACCACCACGGACAGCCAAGGCCGGCCCTTCAAGTACACTGGCGACAAGCTGGACAACGTCGCGCAGGTCCGCGTCACGCAGCAGGGGTTTGATTTCCTGAACGCCGGCACGCTGAACAACCTGATCACCGGGTTGAACTCGGCGGGCACGGGGTTCAACCTGCCGTGCATCGACGCCATCGGCGAGTTGAACTTCTGCAATGTGGCGGGCGCCTTCGACATCACCAAGGTCAAGCTGCTGGCGGGCGACTCGAACTTCGACGGCCAGTGCACGGCCGCGGATCAGACGCCCATCAACGTCGACTTCAAGGAAGTCACCTGGCAGATGGACCCCGCGAACCAGCTCCTGCGGGCGAAGATCATCACCCACATCCACTCGGGCTCGTTCTACATCCGCACCCGCGAGGCCCACAGCTCGATCTGCTCGGGCACGACGCCCATCCAGGCGCGTCTCTTCATCAATGACGAGCTGTTCTGCCCGGTGAACACCATCTGCCCGCAGAACGACACCGAGCTCGACCTCGACCTCTCGTTCTCGACGGCGCCGGACGGGCGGCTCATCCTGACGCCGACGCAGGCCTCGCTCGACGCGATCCTCTCGAAGTTCAACGTGGCGTCGTTCCAGATCGACGGCAACGTGGACCAGCTCGCGCCCATCCCGCCGGCCTCGGGCAAGTTCGTGGACAACGGCTGCGACTCGGTGCCGAACGGCACGTACACGCCGACGGATGGCAATGGTCACCTCGCCTGCTCGGGCCTCGCCAACGTGCTCTCGGGCGGCTGCGACTCGACCAACTCCACCACGTCGCTGTGGTGCCAGGTGTTCTCGAGCGCGCGCGACTACCTCCTGAACTACGTGAAGACGCAGTTCAAGGACCAGATCGTCGGCCTCATCCGGACGCAGCTCGACAACATCCGCTGCGTGCGATCGACCAACTCGCAGGGCGACGCGGTGGCCTGCGATGCGACACATCACTGCCCGAGCGATGACGACGGCACGCCGCTCTCCTGCGACACGGCGCG
>JAFEBC010000878.1 GCA_018266095.1 Deltaproteobacteria bacterium | reverse complement strand
GCCAACGCCAACGCCAACGCCAACGCCAACGCCAACGCCAACGCCAACGCCAACGCCAACACCAACGCCAACGCCAACGCCAACGCCAACGCCAACGTCAACGCCAACGCCAACGCCAACGCTATCGCTCCACGCCCAGCGCCTTCGCGATCTCCGCGCGCCCCTTCAGATACGCCTTGTGGTCGCTCTCCACCTGCGCCGCGTACCCCTGCGCGAACTCCAGCGCCTTCCTCGCACACACCTGCGCATCGAAGCTCGCGTCATCGAGCAGCGCCGGCGCGTTCGCCCGGCACACCATCCGCGCCGTCACCTCGCCGCACTGCCGCGCGTAGCTCACCAACTGCGCCTCCGCATCATCCCCCGCGTCCTTGCCCGCGAACGCCTCCGTCGACAGCTTCTCCTCCTCGGCCTGCACCTCGCGCGCGAGCGCCGGCACCTTGCCCAGATGCGTCCCCGCCACGCGCGGCCACGGGCTCCCCTGCATGCGCCGGATCGACGCCGTCTGCGCCCGCGCGCGCTCCTGGGGCGCCGGATGCGACAGCACCTCATCCAGGCAGCTCTCGCGCGCCTCCTTGATCTCCACGATGCGCCGCTCGTCACCGCGGCCGAGCAGCGCCGAGAAGCGCCAGCGCCCCAAGCTCCCGTTGCCCTTGAAGCGATATGCCACGTCCAGCACGTCCCAGGTGTGCGAGACCTCGATCTTGAGATCCTTGAGCGCCGCCAGATAGTCGAGCAGCGACTTCTCCACCATGCTGACGAACGACTTCCCCACGCGCGCATACTTCGGCGGCGAGCCCTCGAGCGTGAACGCCTTGTGCCCCTTGTCCGGCGCGGCCTTGAGGAGCTGCTCGACGCGCGTCTTGCCCGAGTGCCCGCGCAACAGCGACCTCACCGGCTCCTCCGCCTTGTCGTCCTCGTACGTGCCCACCGGGAACCGCCCGCCGATGCGCTCCACGCCGTCCGCCCAGGCCTTCGCGATCGCCTTCGCCGCGTTCGCCCGCACCGACGCCGAGAGCCCCGGAATGAGCAGCGCGCTCGTGCACAGCCGCTGCAGATCGAAGTCCGCCGGCCCGAAGCCCACGTCGTCGAAGTCGTTCACGTCGAAGACGAGCTTGCCGTTCGCCCCGCGATAGACGCCGAAGTTCTCGAGGTGGAGATCGCCCACGATCAGCGCCGTCGGCGCGCGCCGCTCGCAGCCCTTCGCGCGCTGCTGCAGCACATCCGTCGCCATCAGGTGGAACGTGCCGCGAAAGAAGCTGAACGGGCTCCGCGCCAGCGCCTCCAGCTTGCGCCCCAGCGCCTGGCTCGTCAGGTCACCGCCACCATCCGCCTTCACGCGGTGGTCGTCCTTCGCGAGCGGCAGGTTGTACCCGATGATCTCGCCGACGACGTCCCGACTCATGCGCGCTCCTTGGTGTATTTTGTACACCACCGCGAGGGCCCGCCGGAGCCTGCCGCGCTGCGCCCGCTACGTCAGGCTCGCCGCGCAGGCCGCCATCCGCTCCATCGCCCGCTCGATCTCACGCTCGCTCGAAGCGAACGACAGGCGCAAGAACCCTTCGGCACCGAACGCGCTCCCGGGCACCACTGCGAGCAAGTGCTCGTCGAGCAGGATCTCGGACAGCTTCAGCGTCGTCCCGACCCTCGCGCCCTTGTGCGACCTCTCGAGCAGCGCGCTCACGTCGCAGAACACGTAGAACGCGCCATCCGGCGGCGCCGCCTTCA
The DNA here is from genome assembly GCA_018266095.1 of Deltaproteobacteria bacterium. Classification (GTDB taxonomy): domain Bacteria; phylum Myxococcota; class Myxococcia; order Myxococcales; family 40CM-4-68-19; genus CAIWCD01. Next base: position 696 of record JAFEBC010000878.1, on the reverse strand, counting down.
CGCCCGGGATCGCCGACAGCAGCGAGACCATCTTCGTCCGCCGCTGCGCGAACACCTGCCGCATGTGCTCGACGCCCTCCTGCGGCCCCATCAGCGCCGCCACCGCGCCGTCCTGCGCGATCGAGCTCGGGTTCGACGTCGACGAATCCTGCACCTTGTTCATGGCCGCGATGATCGGCGCCGGCCCGCACGCCCACCCGAGCCGCAGGCCCGTCATCGCGAACGCCTTCGAGCAGCCATTGATGAGCAGCGTGCGCTCGGCCAGCTCCGGCGCGGCCTGGAGGATGTTCGCGGGCCGCGCCGTGTACCAGAGGCGCCCGTAGATGTCGTCGGAGAGCACGACCACGTTCGGGAACGGCTTGAGCTCCTCGGCGATCTGCTTCAAGGCCTCAGGCGGCAGGATGGCGCCCGTCGGATTCGCGGGGCTCCCCAGCATCAGCACGCGCGTCTTGGGCGTGAGCAGCTTCGTCAGATCACCGGGCCGCGGAATGAACCCGCGCGCCGCATCGAGCACGAGGTCCACCGGCGTCGCGCCCGCGAGCTTCACCATGTCCGGATAGCTCACCCACCCGGGCACCGGCACGATGGCCTCATCGCCCTCGTCGAGCAGCGCCATGCACGCGTTGTAGAGCGCCTGCTTCGCGCCCGCGCAGGCGATGATCTGATTCGCCGCGAACGTCACGCCCGTCTCGCCCT
>JAFEBC010000877.1 GCA_018266095.1 Deltaproteobacteria bacterium | reverse complement strand
CGGCTGCGCGCCCACGAGCTTCCTGCCGTTGATGAAGAACGTCGGCGTACCGCCCGCGCCCACGGCCGAGCCCTGCTGCATGTCCGCCTGGATGGCCGGCTTGTACTTGCCCGAGGCCATCGTCGCCTTCCACTTCGAGATGTCCAGGCCGACCTCGCCCGCCACCTTCTCGTAGAAGTCCGGCGACAGCGACTGCTGGTTGGCGAAGAGCTTGTCGTGGAACTCCCAGAACTTGCCCTGGTCGCTCGCGGCCATCGCGGCCTCGGCGGCCGGCATCGCGTTCGGGTGGAACGAGAGCGGCTGGTTCTTCCACACGAACTTCACCTTCTTGCCGTACTCCTGACGGATCTGCGCGAGCGTCGGCTCGGCGCGGCCGCAGTACGGGCACTGGAAGTCGCTCCACACCACGATCGTCACCGGCGCGTTCTTGTCGCCCAGCACCGGCGAGTTGCCCACGTCCACCTTGACCGGCGCGCCGTTGTCGCCGCCCGCCACCATCGACGGCGCGGTGCCCGCCGACTTCACGTTCTCGGCGTTGAGCGTCTCGTAGAGCTTGTCGGCCTTCACGCCCTTCTTGAGCTCGGCGTTCGCCTTCGCGATCTGGTCGTCGATGATCGGCTTGAAGCTGTCGAACGGCATCGCGCCCGAGATGAGCTTGCCGTTGATGAAGAACGTCGGCGTGCCGTCCGCGCCCAGCGCCGAGCCCTGCGAGGCGTCCTTCTGCACCGCCGCCGCGACCTCCGGCGAGTCCTTGTCCTTCTTCCACTTGGCGACATCGAGGCCGGCCTGCTTGGCCCACTCCTCGTACTTCGCGTCGCTGAGCGCCTGCTGGTTCTGGAACATCAGGTCGTGCATCTGCCAGAACTTGCCCTGCTTGTGCGCGGCCATCGCGGCCTTGGCGGCCGGCATCGCGTTCGGGTGGAACGACAACGGCTGGTTCTTCCAGATGACCTTCACGTCATCCTTGTAGGTGTCCAGGATCTGCTTGATGGTCGGCTCCGCGCGGCCGCAGTACGGGCACTGGAAGTCGCTCCACATCACGATGGTGACCTTCGGGTCCTTGCCGCCGCGCGCGGGCGCGGTCAGGTCCAGATCGACCTTGCGGGCCTGCGGCGGAGGCGGGGCCTGCGGCGGCGGAGCCGGAGGAGCCGTGGCGCCGTCCTTGATGAGCGCGTCGTAGAGGTCCTTCTTCGACACGCCCTTGGCGAGCGTCTCGTCCGCGCGCTTCATCTGCGCATCGATG
>JAFEBC010000876.1 GCA_018266095.1 Deltaproteobacteria bacterium | reverse complement strand
GCTACGCGGCTGCGTCGGGCGCGCTGGTCGGCGGCGTCGCTGGCGCCGCGGCGGGGAAGGGCGCCGAGACGGTCTACGTCGCGCTCGACGGCTCCAAGGGCGGCGTGGCCACGGCGTCTGAGGCGCAGCAGGCCCGCGCCGCGTCGGTGTACATGTCGATCGTCGCGGCCATCCCGCCGGCTCCGCCTCCGCTCGAGACGATGGGCTCGGGCACCGAGGCGCGCGCGCGTCATCACGGTCACGGCCACAAGGGCCACGGTCACGCTCACGAGGAGAGCGAGGGTGGAGCGAGCGCCAGCAAGATCGAAGGCTCGGTCGACGCCGTCGCTCAGCGCATCCTGCATCGCATTCGCGCTCGCCTGATGTTCGACCGCGAGCGGTTCAACGGTTAGTTCGGCACACGCTTCTTCATCAAGGTTTCGAAAGGGCCAGGAGACTCCATGGCGACGCTCGAGAAGGCGCAGATCAAGAACAAGAACAGCGGCAACGCGATCACCTGCCTGTTCAATCCCAAGGAATACTCGATCCAGAAGAGTGTCCAGTGGGAGCCGCACAAGATGCCGGGCCTCGACCTGCCCGAGCAGCAGTTCACGAGCGGCAACCCCGCCGTGCTGTCGGTCGAGCTCTTCTTCGACACCTATGAGGCGAAGAAGGACGTGCGCACCGAGCACACCGAGCCGCTGATGGTGCTCACGCAGGTCGACGCCGACACGCACGCGCCGCCGATCGTGCAGTTCGTGTGGGGCGGCCTGCTCTTCGAGGGCGTCATCGAGAGCCTGGCGCTGCGCTTCACCATGTTCCACCCGGACGGCAAGCCGTGCCGCGCGACCGCGACGCTCTCCATCAAGGAAGCGAAGACGGCCAAGCAGCAGCTCGAGGAGAAGCCGCGCAACTCGCCGGACCACACCAAGCGGCGCACGTTCAAGCAGGGCGAGACGCTCTCGCTCATCGCGCACGAGGAGTACGACAACGCGGCCGAGTGGCGGCGCATCGCGGACGCGAACGGCATCTCGGATCCCAAGGACGTGAAGCCGGGCACCGTGCTCACGCTGCCCCCGATCCTGTAGGCTGCCGAAGGTTGGACCGGCGCGCACCGTTCCAAGCGCGCTGGAATCGATTTGTGAAGGCCGGACGCGGCGGGCCTTTCTGAAGGGCGAGGACGATGGCCGTGAATCTGGTTTCGATGTTCCAGAAGGTGCATGAGTCCGCCGCCAACTCGGACGCCAAGATGTTCGGCGTCGAGATCGGCATCGTGACCGACACCAAGGACCCGGATAAGGGCGGGCGCGTGAAGCTGAAGTTCCCGCGCCTCAACGCGGACTCGGACTGGGTGCGCGTGGTGCAGCCGGCCGCGGGCGCGGGCCGCGGGTTCTACTGGATCCCGGAAGTGAACGATGAGGTCCTCGTCGTGTTCGAGCGCGGCGAGGCGCACCGTCCATTCGTCATCGGCGCGCTCTGGAACGGCAAGGACAAGCCGATGAAGGACGCGTACCAGGACGACAACTCGACGCGCATGATCCAGACGAAGTCCGGCCACCAGATCATCCTCGCGGACAAGAAGGACGAGGAGAAGATCATCATCGCGGACAAGTCGGGCAAGCGGACGGTGACGTGGGACGTCAAGGCCAAGAAGTTCCTCATCGAGGCCAAGGAAGGCGACGTCTACATCATGGCCGAGAAGAAGATCGTGCTCTCCTGCGAGGACCTGGAGATCAAGACCAAGAAGACGGGCAAGATCGACATCGGCGACACGTTCGACCTCGTGGTCAAGGCGGACGCGGGCATCAAGACGTCGGCGACGATGAACGTGAAGGGCAAGCGGGTGAACATCAACTAGGCGGCGCGGGGCCTGGGGCCTCGCTCGCGTG
>JAFEBC010000875.1 GCA_018266095.1 Deltaproteobacteria bacterium | reverse complement strand
GTACCCCACACAACTTTCGTTGAGTTCGAACGCGTCCTCAAGCAGGTGCCCGTACTCCCAAAGGTACAATATCTCGACAATCGCGAAGTCGATTGTCGGATCCAGTTGCAAACGAACGGTTGCACTCGTGGCCTTCTGGTCGGGGAGACCGATCCTGACGGCTTGGGCTTGACCCTCGGTCAGCTTGGTCGCTTTGGGCACCGCAATAACGCGACCAACATCAATTCGATCGAACCACGCACCTTGGTCTAGCTTGGCGGACAAGGCGATGATGTTCCGCGCAAGTTGTGCCTCGTAGTGGGCCAGGGAAATTCGCGCGAGGCCACCTCGCTCTCCGCTCAAGGCCTCCTTGGCCTGGCGGTATGCCAACATCAATTCCGAAGGTTTCCATTTGCGCCCGCTGACCATGTCGCCCCCTGGTTGGGATAGTACGCACGGTCAATCATCGGTGTCAGCAGCGTTGGTTGCGGCAAAGTGCTTCGAGCCGTCTGCGCTGGCGAAAAGAAACTGACATTCTCGCGTAGGAGCCCAAGGGTTTTCCCGTCGTCCCCACGCCGGAGTTCGCTTTTTCACTCTGCGTGCTACGCCACGGGCATGCCGCTCGCACCCGTGAATCCCAAGCGCCGCCGCTGGACCCTCCTCGGACTCGCCGGCTTCGTCGTGCTCGCGTTCGCGGGCGCGGGCGTGCCGCAGGCTGGGGGATGTGGCGGCGATCAGCTCCGCGAGACGGGCGCGGACGAGGACGAGCTCAGCGATGGCGGGCCGAGCCAGCGCACCTCGGGCGGCGCGGGCGCGGCGCTCGATGGAGGGCTTGGCGCGAGCGCAGATGCAGGCGCGGAAGCTGCTGACGACGCGGGCTCGGGGCCCATCGGGCGCACGCCGAATCCGTCGCTGCCGCGCTGCGACTCCTTCGTCTACATCGACGACGGCGCGTTCAAGCTCGCGGGCAAGCCGTTCGCGCTCAAGGGCGACAACTACCGCGTGGAATTGGTGGCGCTGCAGGTGGACGCGCACGCGCCGACGACGTCGTTCCCGCGCGTGACGGTGGAGGGCCAGACGTACGATCTCTTCCTGGCGCCGAGCGGGCAGTACCAGCCGGACAACAACTCCTGGTGCCGCGACCCACCCGCGTGGAATCCGGACATGCGCTGCTGCGCCGACGGGGCCTCGTGCATGGCGCAGCTCGACGCGGATGTGGCGCGCGTGCAGGCGCTGGGCGCGACCACGGTGCGGCTGCTCATCGACAACTTCCACTTCGACGCGAACAACCTGCCGCGCCTCGACACGGGGCGCATCCCGTACCTGTGGGCGCCGTTCTCGCTCGACCTGCAGGACGCGGCGCAGCGCAAGGCCGTGAACCACCTCATCCTGCAGGCGGTGCAGAAGCTGGGCGCGAAGGGCGTGCGCAGCTTGCTGCTCTTGAACGGAAAGCCCTACTACAAGGACCAGGCCACGCAGGCGAGCTGGTTCAAGACGTTCGTGGGCGATCTCGCGGCGACGCTCAAGGACGAGCCGTGGCTCGTGGGCTACGACTTCGACAACGAGCCGTCGTGGAGCTCGGGCGCGCCGCAGGGCTACAACTTCAGCATCGACAAGCTGCAGATGCGCGACCTCGTGCAGAGCTGGGTCGACGCCGTGCGCCGCGCGGGCGACACGCACCACCTGACGACGCTCGGAAATGCGCACCTGCTGTCATCGGTGGACGACTGGGATCCGACGGTGCTGCCCATCGACTTCAACTCGTACCATGTGTATCCGATCAAGCCGAAGGACCAGCTCCGCTGGCCGGACGTGAAGGATTGGATCCAGCGCGAGGCCTTCTACGCGAGCCTCGGCGGCTGCGGGATGAAGTGCCCGTATCTGGGCTCGTATGACGGCGCGAACTGCAAGGTCGCGGAG
>JAFEBC010000874.1 GCA_018266095.1 Deltaproteobacteria bacterium | reverse complement strand
GCCCTGGCGCTGTGGGCGTCGATCTCGGAGCTGTCGGATCCGTCCACGGCCATCTTCGGCGGCGCGGCCACCTCGGATGGCCTGGGCCACGTGCTCTCGGCCACCATCTCGCTCGCGCTGCTGCTCTCGTGCCTCGTGTCGTTCGGGTACCTCGAGGCGCTCAACGCCACGCGCGGTGAGTTCTATGCGCTCGCGCTGTTCGCGGGCGCGGGCATGTGCATCCTGGCGCAGGCCACGGACCTCGTCGTCATCTTCATCGCGCTCGAGGTGATGAGCTTGTCGGTGTACTGCCTGACCGCGTACCTGCGCCGCAAGCGGCCGGTCGAGGCGGCGTTCAAGTACTTCGTGCTCGGCAGCCTGGCCTCGGCGTTCTACCTGTACGGCGCGGCGCTCGCGTTCGGCGCCACGGGCTCGACGCGGCTCGCGGACCTGACCACCGCGGTGCACTCGATGAACGGGACCAACACGGGCCTGCTGCTCACGGCGGCTGCGATGCTGGCCGCTGGCTTCGCGTTCAAGGTGGCGGCGGTGCCGTTCCACATGTGGCTGCCGGACGTGTACGAGGGCGCGCCCGCGCCGGTGACGGGCTTCATGGCCGCGGGCGTCAAGGCGGCGGCCTTCGCCACCCTCGCGCGCATCCTCGTGTCGGGCTACGGCGACGCGTCGGCGGCGCTGGGCCCCAACGGCTGGCAGCACGTGATCGAGGTGCTCGCGGGCCTGACCATGCTCATCGGCAACGTGCTCGCGGTGCCGCAGCGGAGCGTCAAGCGCATGCTGGCGTACTCGTCGATCGCGCACGCGGGCTATCTGCTCGTCGCGGTGGCCTCGATGGCGGGCGGCGCGCCGCGGGCCGAGGCGGCGATGGGCCTGTCGTTCTATCTGACCTCGTACGCGGTCACGGTGGTGGGCGCGTTCGGCGTGGTGGCCCTCATCGAGCGCAAGCTGGCGCTCGCCGACAAGAGCGACGATCTGACCAACTGGGCCGGGCTCGCCGAGAAGCACCCGCTCCTGGCGGCGGCGATGGCGCTCTTCATGGTGTCGCTCGCGGGCATCCCGCCGACGGCCGGCTTCATGGCCAAGCTCACGGTCTTCCGCAGCGCCATCTCGGCGGGCCTCACGGGCCTCGCGGTGTTCGGCGTGCTCACCAGCGCGGCGGGCCTGTACTACTACCTGCGCGTCATCGTGTACCTGTACATGCACCCGGCCGAGGACAAGGAGCCCGTCGTCGGCGGCAAGCTGCTCACCGCGGGCCTCGCGCTCGCGGGCTGCGCGGCGCTGGTGATGTGGATGGGCCTGCAGCCGGGCGCGTTCACGACGCTCACGCAGAACGCGCTCGCGAACTTCGGCCGCTAGCGCGCGATGTCGCCCTGGGCGCCGGCGGCGATCGGCGTCCTCACCGCGGCCACGTGGGGGACAGGCGACTTCATCGGCGGGGTCGCTGCGCGCAAGGGGGC
>JAFEBC010000873.1 GCA_018266095.1 Deltaproteobacteria bacterium | reverse complement strand
GTCGCCGCGCCGGAACGCCGACTGGCCCTTCTCCAGCGCCGCCGACGAGAGGCGCTCGCGCAGCAGCATCAGCTTGTCGTCGATGGCCTTGGACTCCAGCGTCGAGAGCTGCTTGCGCTCGTAGCGGGCCGCGTTGGCGATGGCCGCGGTCAGACCCGAGCCCTCCTTCTCGGACGAGAGCGAATCGTAGATGTGCAGCGCGCGCTCGGAGGCGTCGGCCTTGTCCTTGAGCTGCTTCTGCGCGACCTCCGCCTTCTGCACCTCGAGGCGGGCCCGCTCTTCGGCCGCCTTGGCCGCCTCGCGCTCGTGGCTACCCTGCGACTGCGCGAAGAAGACGGCGCCCAGGACGCAGATGAGCGCGAAGAGGCCGTAGGCGCCCGCCGAGCTCCACATGCGCGACTTGCGGAACTCGTCCTGCTGCACGCTGAACTTCTTGAGCTCCGCGTGCATGTTCTTGAGCAGGTTGTCGGTCTTGATGACCAGGTTGCGCGCCTCGACGACCTCCTTGCGCAGGTCGTTGAGCGCGCGCGCGTCCGCCGAAGCCCCCGAGGGCGTGGACTCGACCACGGGCGGCGGGATCGACTTGGGCAGCGGACTCGTCTCTTCGGGCATGTGCATCCTCGGGCCACGCAGCGAGGGAGCCGCCGCGTGGGCGAGACAATCCCACGAGCCAAGCGCGCGCGCACGTTTTTGCGCTCGCGGGCCCCCTAGCGCATCGGGTGCTCTTCCTTGCCCGAGAAGAAGTGCAGCATGAGCCCGACGGTGAATACGTTGCCGCCCGTGTTCATGGTGGCCTGCGCCGCCGGCCAGTACGCCGAAGAGAAGATGTAGCGGTCCTCGATCACCAGGGCGAGCTTCTTGTTCAGGGCGATGCGCGCGCCCAGCTTGACCAGCCCGGCGCTGGAGTTGCTCTCGGTGTCCGAGCCCGCGCGGCTGAAGGTGTTGATGGAGTAGCCGATGCCGCCGCCGCCGTAGAGCGTGATCCAGCGGCGCTGGAAGAACGCGCCGTCGAGGCAGAACAGGAGGCCGAAGTTCTTGTTCTGCGCGTCGCCGCCGGTGAGGCCGGTGGTCTCGATGCCGTAGGCGAAGTCCACCGAGACGTGGAGCTGCTCGTCGAGCTGGTAGCCGCCGCTGAAGACGCCGTAGGGCGTGAGCGGGCTGTATTGCGGATTGAGCCCCGAATTCCGCATGCCCTGGATGAAGGTGTGCTGCGGGATGGTGCGCAGGCCGCCCTGGAGCGCGAGGGTGCCGTCGCCGATGAGGATGGCGCCGTCGACCGGCTCCTCGGCCAAGGTGGGGGCGGTGGCGAGCGCGAGACAGAGTGAGAGGGAGCGGACCAGGAGTCGCATCAGGCCG
>JAFEBC010000872.1 GCA_018266095.1 Deltaproteobacteria bacterium | reverse complement strand
CCGTCTCCGTCGAGGTCGAGCCCGTGCCCACGAGGCTCCCGCGGCGGAAGTAGGCGATGGCCGGCACGCCCGTCGAGGTGAGCGCGATCGAGCTGTACATGCCCACGTCGCCCGTGTGCGCGCCCGACGCGTCCGAGCCGTCGATGGTGATGGGCGCGTTCCAGGAGGCGTTGGTGCCGCCGTAGCGGCTGGCGAACTTCAGGTCGCCGTTGGTGACGTCGTAGTACGAGATGTAGAGGTCGCCGTTGGCCGCCGCCGCGATGGAGGTGTACTCGCCGACGTCCACGCCCGGGTTGGTGATGCCGTGGCGCGGGCCGTTGATGTCGCCGCCGATGGTGCCGGTGGCCGGGACGCCGTCGATCCACTCGCTCTTGGTGGGCTTGGAGAGGTTGCTCTTGTCGTAGGTGTGCACGACGAGGTCGCCGTACTGGCCGTCATACGCCGAGACGTAGAGGTTCGCGCCCGAGAGCGCCATCGAGGAGTGGCGGGCCACGTCGCGCACCACGAGCGGCGGCAGCGAGTCGCACTCGCAGGGGTTCGGGTTCAGGGTGCAGGTGTCGAAGATGTTGTCCGGGTTGGTCAGGACGAGCATCTGGCCGTTCGGGCACGAGCGGTTGCACGAGGGCTCGTTCTTGGGCGCCGGCGAGCAGTAGTTGGTGGCCGTCACGCAGACGCGGAAGCCGCCCGAGGGCGTGCAGCCGCCGCCGCAGGGGGGCTCGCCCACGCAGTAGCCGTTGAAGCAGACGGTGCCGTCCGCGCACGAGTTGCCCGCGCCGCAGTGCTCGAAGGTGCAGCCGTTCTTGTGTGGCGAGACGCCGATGGGCTTGCACTCCATGCCGGCCAGCGGGCAGGAACCGGGGCCGGTGCACTCGGTGAACTTGTCGGCGCAGAAGTGCCCGTTCAGATTGCAGATTTGCGACGGGCAGCAGTCGGCGGCGCTGTCGCACTCGCGCACGGCCTCGGCGCAGATGGGCGGGTCGACCTGCTTGTTGCAGTACCAGCGGTCGTTGCCGCCGTTGGCTGCGATGCACTCGTCATCGGAGCTACAGCCAGTAGACTGGGTCTGCGTGCCGCACTTACAGCCGGCGAGCGTCGCGGTGACGAGGAGAGCGGCGACGAGGCCGCGGCGGGCAAACGACGACATCATTTTCAGCACCTTTGCAGGAGACCAGCCGGAGCGTGCCCGGTCCAGACTCATAGAGATTCGGGATCGGCGCCAAGTCTACCAGTGGGTTCGAGAGCGCAGCAATGCAGGACGGACCGATCTCCGGCAGGTGACCGATGAGGCGGGGCGCAAAATGCACAAGGATCTCCGGCAAGTGTCGTAGGCGCGCACGTCGGGACATGGCCAGCCGGTGGCCAGGAAGCGTACAATTCAGCGCGTGAAGCTTCGCGAGCCGCTGGTGGTGATGGTGCTCGGCCTGTGGGCGCTGGCGGGGCCGCTGCGCGCCGAGGGGCCGCGCTGGCTGCACAAGAACGCGAAGGCGACGCTCGAGGTGAAGTCGAAGTCGGCGGGCGCGCTGGTGACCATCGATCATCAGGCGGTGGGCGTGCTGCCGCATGCGCCGTTCGAGCTGGACGCGGGTGTGCACCAGGTCGCGCTCTCGATGGAGGGCATGAAGCCGGAGGAGCGCCGGGTCTCGCTCAAGGGCGGAGAGCAGGGGCACATCACCATCCAGTTGCGTCCGCTGCCCGCGCCGGCCGAGCCGCCGCCGCTCCTCACGCTGAGCGAGGCCGCGCCGGGTGCGCAAGCTCCTCCGACGCCGGGGCAAGCCGCGCCAGCAGAGGAGGTGCCGCTCGTGATCGTGGGCGGCGAGCTGGCCAATCCAGGCGCCACGGCGGCCGGCGGTGAGGCCGCGAAGGCCTTGGAAGGAGAGGCAAAAT
>JAFEBC010000871.1 GCA_018266095.1 Deltaproteobacteria bacterium | reverse complement strand
GTGTTCTGCCACCACACGGCCATCCAGGCCGAGGGCTTCCGCTCGCTCGCCGAGGGCCAGAAGGTGACGTTCGCTGTCACCAAGGGTCCGAAGGGCCTGCAGGCGCAGAACGTTCGCAAGGTCTAGATTAGAACTGACCCGCGCGAGCGTGTCTGTCTGATTGCGGAAGGCCCGGACAACCGGGCCTTTCGTATTTTCGGGCTCCGGATCGTTTGCACGGATGCGCGCTGAAGCGAGCGAATTTCGCGGCGTCTCTTTCGTCCGTTGACTCTGAGTCGACTCTCTCTTACGGTCCGCGCCCCTGTGCAGCCCCAAGCCCTTCGCTTCCCCTCGATCCTGATGGTTCGCCTCGCTCTCGGCGCGTTGATCTGCGCGCTCGCCGCGGGTTGTCCGGCGCCCCCCGAGATCAAGCCGCCGCCGTACGGGCCCGACTCGAGCAACCCCTCGGGGCCGCGCCTGTTCTTCCCCACCGGCATCGCCGTCGCGCCCAGCGGCACCGTGCTCGTGGTCAACGGCAACTTCGACCGCGCCTTCGACTTCGGGAGCATCTCCGCCATCAGCGGCGACTTCATCGAGGGCATCTTCGCCAGCCCGCCCGCGGACACGAACGACCCGAACCAGCCGCTGCCCGTGCAGATCCCGGCGAGCGCCTTCACCGGCAACGCCATCACCGGCAGCTATGGCGGCCCGCTGCTCATCGACGACCGCCAGGGCCGCGGCCTCTCGGGCCCGCCCATCGCCGTCTTCGGCTCGCGCGACAGCTCGACGCTCAACGGCGTGCAGCTCAACCCGGACGGCTCGCTCACCTGCGTCGGCAGCCCCACCGAGGTGGACTGCCGCAACGGCCTCATCGACCTCACCGACCAGCAGATCGTGGCGCCCTTCGGCCTCACCGCGGGCAGCGCGCGCCTGCCGGGCTCGTCCACGGACGTGCCGGTCGTGTTCGTGTCGTCGCTGACGCCCTGGCTCGACCTCATCGACAACAACACCGTCTACTCGCGCGGCCGCGTGGCCGCCCTGCGCGCGGACGATCCCACGCAGCCCCTCTTCGCCACCGACACCTCGAACTACAACATCGCCAACGGCATCGCCGGCGGCCCCATCGTCTTCGACGACAAGCGCCGCACCATCATCCAGGCGGGCTGCTACCAGCTCTACCCGACGACGACCAACAGCACGCCCTCGACCGGCAAGTGCGGCACCGGCAACATCTCGAATCTGCTGCGCTTCGTCGGCGTCGACGAGGGCAACAACGCTGAGGTGCAGCTCGTCGACATCTCGGCGTACGTGCGCAGCAACGACACCTCGGGCCTCGCGCTCGGCGGCTTCGACAGCAACGGCATCGCGCGCACGCTCTACGCCGCGGTGCGCGCGCCGGACCTCATCGCCGAGATCGATCTGCCGCTCAACCCCACCGAGCAGCCGACCGTGAAGCGCGCGGCGCCCCTGCCGGTCTCGCCCAGCAACGTGCTCCTGCTCCAGCGGCCCGCCACCCAGCCAGGCCGCGACCTCCTCGCCATCACCGCGTCGGGCAGCGACTCGCTCGACATCTACGACACGACCGCCTCGCAGGTGGTCGCGCGCGTCGAGGGCCTGGGCGACACGCCGTACGCGCTCGCGCAGCTCCCCGTGCAGCCCGGCGACACCTCGGCCAAGCTAGTGGTCAGCGTGTTCGGCGCCTGCCGCATCGCGCTCATCGACGTCTCCTACGCGCAGCCGTGGCAGTCGCGCCTGCGGGCCCGTCTGGGGAGCTGCCCCCAATGAGTTCCATGACGAACCGCTCCCTGTGGACCCGTCTCGCCGGCGTCGCTGCGCTCGCGTGCGCCATCGCGGTGGCCGCGAGCAGCGCGTGCAGCAGCAGCACCACCAACACCACCTGCGTGTACTCGACGCCGCTCGGCGAGCAGATCTCCTGCGACTTCTCCAGCCCGGCCGGCCTCGCCACCGCGCCCGCGCGCGACCGCGACCTGCTCTTCATCGCCAACCAGGGCGGCAACGAACTGCGCGTGATCAGCATCTGCCGCTCGCCGGCCAACTCCGACG
>JAFEBC010000870.1 GCA_018266095.1 Deltaproteobacteria bacterium | reverse complement strand
GGAGACCCCGTTGCCGCACCCGCTCTTGCTGGGATCGAACTTCTGCTGCTTGGTCTCCGCGCTCATGGGGAAGCTGCAGGACTTGTCGTCCTTGGCCACCCAGCCGATGAGCGGCACCACGAACGCGCTCGACACCCCGCGCGCGTGGTCGTCCTTGAGCGCCTGCTCCCACGACTCCGAGTTCGGGTTGCTGACGTTGCGGAAGTACCAGTCGTTGCCCGTGTTCCAGCTCTTGAGCTTCCAGTTGTAGCGCGTGCTGATGTTGCCGCCCCAGCGCCGCGCGGACGCCCCCAGCGCTGCCGCCACGCGCGGGTCGCCCACGGACACGCCGTAGATCATCGGGTTGATGGGACGCCTCCGGCCGCAGTCCAGCGTCACCGAGACGGCGCGCGGCGCGGTGGCGGCCGGATCGGGCTTCTCCGGCGGCGCCTCGCGCGTCCAGCCGATCGCGGCCAGCTCGACCCGGAGCGCGCCCACGTCCGGCAGCCCGCGCAGCACCAGGCGGTCAAACGAGGTGCGCTGCGGGTTGAGCGCCGACATCGCCACCCAGTGCTCGCTGAACCCGTCGGCCAGCGGCGCCGACCACTGCCCCGACAAGTTGACGCGCGGGAACGACGCCCCGCCCTTCGCGTCCAGGCCGATCTCCAGCGACTCGAGCAGCTCCGGCTGCACCTTGAGCCGCAGCAGCAGGCCCCCGAACTGCGGGATCTGCCCGTCGCGCAGCAGGATGAGCCCCGCGCCCCCGCCCAGCTCGACGCCCACCGGCCGCCCCGCCACCAGCTCGTGCGGCGCCCAGCCCAGATCCGTCCACTGCGGCGCGAGCCTGCCTGACTCGAGGACCCCCTCCGCGATCACGGGCGCCGGCTGCGGACCCGCCGCGAGCGCCACACCACCCCAGAGCGCCAGCGCCAGCGCGAGTGCGCGCGAGGGGCACCGAACCGCGACCGCCATCCGTCACGCTCCTTTGATGATCACGCTGCCGATGAAGCGCTCGTGACCGATCTGCTCGATGGTCTTGCGCGCGGAGTCCAAGTCGCTCTTGCCGTGCTCCACCACCAGCAGCACCGCGTCCGTCGCCAGCGCCACCGCGGTGCCCAGCGGGTTCGTCACGATCGACTCCAGGGCCACCAGATAGCCGTGGTCATCGACGCCGGGATGGTCGACGAGCTGCATGCTCAGGTGCGCGATCTCGTCCAGCCCCATGCCCTCGGCCGAGAGCACGCGCAGCGGGCCTCCGCGGTGCACCGAGCCGATCTGCGCCAGCGAGCGCGCCAGCGGCAGGACCGAACCGCCCGGATGGGCCGGCACCAGCGCGAGGTTGCGCCACGGCCTCCGCAGCGTGGCGAACCAGAGATCCTGGATCTCGCGCGCGGGCACGGCGGGCAGCCGTTCGCCTTGCTCCGAACGGATGATCGCGCGCAGCGGAGGCTTGTACGAATACGTGCTCAGGAAGGCTCCCCCTGTCTGCGAGTCCGCACCCAATCCCCGCGCGCGTTGCCCCGCCGACGCAACCTCAGAGTGAGCTTCCAGGCTAGGTACAGTGGGGCCAAGGTGAGGTCAAGGAGGCCGCGCGCCCCCGTTCCCGAGAGGGACCAGCCGCGCAGCACATAGAGGAAGAGCGCCGCCAGCGAGGCCGCGGCGAGGGTCAGCGCGCCCTGGCCCGCGCCCGTCCGCACCCGCACCGCCAGCGCGACCGCCAGCACCAGCACGTCGAGCGCGACGATCTGTCCCAGCGGCGGCACCACGATGTCGCAGGCGAGGTCGAGGAGCAGGAGGCTCCGCTCGCGCACCGCCTCCACCAGGAGTCCCGGCCCGAAGGTGCGCGCCATGAGGAAGCGGCCGCCCTCCCAACGCTGGCGCTGCGAGCGGCTCGCCTGCTCGGTGGCGACCATCTCGCCCCACACGTGCGCCTCGCCGGCGTACTCGACCCGGTGCCCGGCCTGGCCGATGCGCAGGCCGAACTCGACGTCCTCCACCAACGAGAAGGCGCGGTGCGGCACCTCGGCGAGCAGCGCGCGAGAGAAGCACATGCCATTGCCGCGCAGGCCGCAGGACACGCCGAACCGCTCCCGGCTGCGCGAGCGCACGATGTGGAATGCCCCGAAGGCGATGGCCATCAGCCGCGTCCGCCAGGACCCCATCGCGTCGCGCACGGCGTAGTCGGCCTGCACCGCGCGCGCGCCCGCCTCCAGCCGCGCCGCGAACGCCTCGAGCAGGTTGGCCGAGACCAGGGTGTCTGCGTCGATCACCACCACCGCGTCGGCGCCCGCGGTCTTCTCGTGCTGGAAGGCGTGCTCGAGCGCGTAGCCCTTGCCGCGCAGCTTGTCGTCCTGCCGCACCAGCACCTCGGCGCCCGCCTCCTCGGCCTTGGCCGCCG
>JAFEBC010000086.1 GCA_018266095.1 Deltaproteobacteria bacterium | reverse complement strand
TTGTTCATGGGGCCGCGAAATGTGCCCTACTGCGGCGGCACCGTCCACTGATCGCCGGCGGGATTCCCGTCGATGTCGCGCATGGTGAACGTGAGCGTGCCGTCCTTGTTCTGCAGCACCGTGCCGAAGCCCGGGGGCTTCCCGCTGGGACCGCCGCCCACGCCGACGATCACCGAGCGGCCGCCGAGCGCGTCGGGATCGTGGAAGTACGTGTGCTCGTGCGCGGTGAGCAGCAGCGAGTACTTGTGCTTCAGGATCGTCCACACGATCGACTTCGGCCCCTCGCGATTTCCCTCGATGGGATGGTGCCGCGCCACGATCGTGTACTTCGCGTTCACGTCGGCGTCGGCCAGCACGGCCTCGAGCCAATCGCGCTGGTGCTCGGTCCACGCGTCGTCGGCCACGAACACGAAGCGCGCGAGGCCCATCGAAGTCTGTACGTCAGTGGCGTAGTACGGATACTTGCGGCCGAGCGCCTTCATGTACGTCGTGTAGTTCACGTCCGGATCGCCCAGGAAACACGGCCCGCGCCGGTACACGTGCCCGCACTCGTGGTTGCCCAGCGTCATCCAGAACGTCGCCGGCCCCTGCGCCACCGCGTCCATGTAGTGGCCCATCTGGATCTCGGCGTCGTCGCGCGTGCCGTTGCACACGAACATGTGGTCGCCGAGGTCGAGGCCGAACTGCACGTGCAGCGACTTCATCGACTGCAGGATGCGATGGATGGTCTCCGTCGGATACTTGCCCGTCTCGTCGCACCCACCCGGCCGCGTGTCGCCCGTCAGCGCGAAGTAGAGCCGTTGCACATTGCCGCCATCCTTGCTCACCGTGCCCCACGGAACGACAGGCGGCGCCGTCGCGATCGGCCCCTGCGGCATAGCCCAGTCACGCTCGCCCGTGGAGTCCGCCTCGGGATTGTCAGACTTCTTGTCCCCAGACGGCGACGTCTGCGCCGGAGCGCAAGCGAGAGCGACCGCCGCGACAGCAGCGTAGACGGCGAGAGCGAGCGAGAACGAGCGTGAGCGAGGCTGCGACATGCGCGGGACCATATCCGCCCAACGTCCGTGCCACATCCGACCGGCGGCCTGATGCTGAGCGACCGCCTCTCCAACCGGAACCCCAACCAGCCCCGGGCCGCGGGGAGCGTTCCCTCGCCGCTCCGTCCAGCAGCGTCATCAGGCACGAGGTGTGCCGGGGGGCCAAGTCGCACCGTCCACCAGGACAGAGAGCGGTCCCGGGGCCCCCGTCGCGCCATCCACCAGGACAGAGAGCGGTCCCGGGGCGTGGGGAGGGATTGCGCCCGACTGAGGCGCGGCACATCAAGGTGATCAACCGGAGCTCCCAGCACCTCGCGGACGCGAGGTGCCGGTCGTGCCGCAAGCCTCCCGGAGGGCGCAACCCTCCCCGCGCCTCGGGAACGCGGCCGCAAGCGCAACCCTCCCCACGGCCCGGGACCGCGGAGTTCCCCTTGCGCCAAGAGCCTTTCCCCGGCACACCTCGTGCGTGCTCTCCGCCGCCCTGCAGCACAAGCTCGACACGCTCCCCGTCAACCCGGGCTGCTACATCATGAAAGACCACGACGGCACCGTGGTCTACGTCGGCAAGGCGCGCAACCTGCGCTCGCGCGTCTCGCAGTACTTCCAGCCGCAGACCAGCGACACGCGCGCGTTCATCCCCTTCCTCGAGGACCTGCTCGGCGACCTCGAGGTCATCATCACGCCCTCAGAGAAGGACGCGCTCCTCCTCGAGAACGAGCTCATCAAGCGCCACAAGCCGCGCTTCAACGTGCGGCTGCGCGACGACAAGAACTTCATCTCGCTGCGCCTCTCGACCAAGCACCCGTACCCGCGGCTCGAGGTGGTGCGGCGCATCAAGCGGGACGGCGCGCGCTACTTCGGGCCGTACTCGAACGCGGGCGCGATTCGCGAGACGCTGCTCATCGTCAACCGGCACTTCCAGCTCCGCACCTGCACCGATTCGGTGATGACGAATCGCCGCCGGCCGTGCCTGCAGTACCAGATCAAGCGCTGCCCCGCGCCGTGCGTGTACGAGGTGCCGAAGGCCGACTACGACCGCTCGGTGCAGGAGGTCGCGCTCTTCCTCGAGGGCAAGACGGACGAGCTCTCGACGGAATTGCGCACGCGCATGAAGGACGCGGCGGGCAAGCTGGAGTTCGAGCGCGCCGCGCAGCTGCGCGACCAGGTGTCGGCGATCGAGCGCTCGCTCGAGAAGCAGCGGACCATCCTGGGCGACCTGCTCGATCAGGACGTGCTCGGCCTGCACCGCGAGGGCGGGCTGCTCGAATTGCAACTGCTGTTCTTCCGCAAGGGCCGGCTCTCGGGCGGGCGCAGCTTCAGCTTCGTGCGCCAGGAGTTCCCGACCGACGAGCTCGTGCAGAGCTTTCTCGGCCAGTACTACGAGTCGGGCGCGTTCGTGCCCAAGGAAGTGCTGCTGCCGGTCGCCATCACCGAGCCTGACTTCCTCGAAGAGGTGCTGAGCGAGAAGAAGGGCGAGCGCGTGCGCGTGCTGGTCCCCGAGCGCGGCGACAAGGTGAAGCTCCTCGAGATGGCGCAGGAGAACGCGCGGCACAACTTCGAGGAGCGGCAGCGGAACGAGAAGAACTCGCTGGAGACGTTGCAGAGACTGCAATCACGCCTGCGCCTGCCGAGGTTGCCGCGGCGCATCGAGTGCTTCGACATGTCGACGTTCCAGGGCCAGCTCACGGTGGGCTCGCAGGTCGTGTTCACGGACGGCGAGGCGGACAAGGCGGCGTATCGCCTGTTCCGCGTGCGCGGAGATGCGGCGCAGGACGACTTCGCGTCGATGTTCCAGGTGCTGACGCGGCGTCTGAAGCGAGGGAAGGAGAGCGCGGACCTGCCCGACCTGATCCTGGTGGATGGCGGCAAGGGCCAGCTCAATGTGGCGCGCGCGGCGCTGAAGGAAGTGGGGCTGACCACGGCGGATGTGGCGCTCGCGGGCCTGGCGAAGAGCAGGGTGCTGGAGGACGAGGAGCGCTTCGCGCGGCGGCAAGGGTTCACGCTGGCAGAGGCGTGGGCGGAGAAGGCGGGCGCGCAGGACGATGTGGAGGTGCCGGACGCGGAGGGGGACGCGGGCGCAAACGCAAACGCTGACGCCAACGCAAACGCAAACG
>JAFEBC010000869.1 GCA_018266095.1 Deltaproteobacteria bacterium | reverse complement strand
CGGCCTACGAGGAGGCGTGCCTGCTCGAGGCCAACCTGCGCGCCGCCGAGGGCCACGACACGCTGCGCGCGCTCTTCGCGCAGGCCGACCTCTCCGAGCTCGAGCTGCACCTGGAGTTCCTCAAGGCCACCGCGCAGGACGACGCGGACACGCCCTACAAGAACATCGTCGCGCTCGGCGTGCATGCGGCCACGCTGCACCACGTGGCCTACGAGAAGCGCGCGCGCCCGGCCCAGTCGATGCTGCTCGACGCGGGCGCCACCTGCTGCGGCTACGCGAGCGACATCACGCGCACGTGGGTCAAGGGCGGCGGCGCGGCGGCGAGCACGTTCGCGCAACTCGTCAACGGCATGGAGCGCCTGCAGCAGCGCATGTGCGCGATGGCCAAGCCGGGGCTGGAGTACGAAGACCTGCACGACGAATCGCACCGGGGCGTGGGCGCGCTGTTGCGCGAGGCGGGCGTGAGCAAGCTCTCCGGCGACGAATTGGTGCAGAGCGGGATCACGCGCGTCTTCTTCCCGCACGGCCTCGGCCACTCGCTCGGCCTGCAAGTGCACGACGTCGGCTGCGGCCTGCGCAAGCCCAAGGCCAACAATCCGTACCTGCGCAACACCACCACCATCTCAGAGCGCCAGTGCTTCTCCATCGAGCCCGGGCTGTACTTCATCGAGGGCCTCTTGGCCCCGCTGCGCGCGAGCCCGTACGCGAGCGAGCTCGATTGGACGCTCATCGAGCAGCTCAAGGCCTTCGGCGGCATCCGCATCGAGGACGACGTGATCGTGGGCCCGCAGGGCGTGCGGAATCTGACGCGCGAGATCCTCCCGCAGGGCGGTGGGCCGGCGGTGATCGTGTAGCTAGTGACAGGTCGACGTCCCCGCCGCGATCCCCGTGATCCAATCGCGCACCAACGCCACGCCCGCCTTGTCCTCCACGCTGCGGCCGATCTGCGGCATGAGGATCCCCGCCTGCGTCGAGGTCATGCGGAACGGCAGGATCGAATTGTCCGGGTCGCCCGGCACGATGTCGTACGTGTGGCCGCCCGAGCCAGGCCCCGCCGCGACCGGCTGCTTGCACACGCCGTACACCGCCGGGTCCGTCTCGCTGGTGAGCAGGAACAGCCCCGTCGTCCGCGCCTCGCCGCCCGCGTTGTGGCAGTGCGCGCAGTTCGTCTCCAAGTACGCCCGCGCGCGCGCATCGACCGTGCCGGTGCTCGGGTCGTTCCACACCGCGAGCTTCGGCGCCGCCGAGGGCGCAGGCGCGCCCGTGAGGAGGCCCAGCGACGTCCAATGCGCGAGCTGATTCTCCGTGCCCGTCGAGTACGCGAAGTCGCGGTTCAGGTTGCGCGCCTTGGGCCCGATGAGCGTGGTCACATTCGACAGCACGTGGCACTGGCGGCACTGCGTGCTCGAGGGAACCAAGTAGCTCGTCGTG
>JAFEBC010000868.1 GCA_018266095.1 Deltaproteobacteria bacterium | reverse complement strand
TCACCGGCCTGTCCGCGAGCGACCTCGGCGACGAGGCGCCGCAGCTCGGCCTGTTCGACCGGGACGAGAAGAAGCGCGCCGCGCTCAACAGGCAGCTCGACAAGATCGCCGACCGCTTCGGCACCCGCGCGGTGGTGCCCGCGGACCTGCTCGACCGCAAGCGCTCGCGCGAAGAGTGACGGCGGTCACACGAGCGCCCTCTCGGGTCGCGCTGTCGAGTCCTGGACAAACGTCGCAGAACCCGTGTGATCCCCAACAGTTGAAGTGTCGCACCTCGCCTCCACCGCGCGGCGCCCACATTCGCGCGGGGGTGGAACCTTGCACTCCCGCCCTGGGGCGCGCAGAATCCTCTCCATGAGCACCGGAAACACAGACTCGGCTGGCGTCCTTCGCACCCTGCGCAACCGCAAGCGGTCCCGCGGCTTCACGCTCATCGAGCTCATGCTCGTGGTCGTGATCATCGGCGTCTTGAGCAGCTTCGCGATCCCGTACTTCCAGCGCTTCTCCTCGCGCGCGCGCCGCTCCGAGATCAACCAGGTGCTCGACAAGATGCACGTCTTCTTCATCAACGCCTACGAGAACAACGGCATCTTCCCCGACCCGGGCGGGACCGTGGCCTTCAACCCGCCGTGCACGCCGGTCGCCGCCGGGTTCGCGGGCGCCTGGAACTCGTCGGCCCTGGGCTGGAACCAGATGCCCTTCACGTTCGATGGCGGACTCAAGCTCCGCTACAAGTACGTGGTCAACAACGCCACGAACCCGCCGTCGATGACCATCACGGTGGTGGGCGACATGCCCGGCTTCGGCCCCTCGCTCGCGGCCAACTCGGCGCTCTCGTGCCCCGGCAACTACTCGTACACCGAGGTCATCAACGGCGCGACGGTGATGCCGGCGACCGAGGTCCCGGCCATGTAGTCAGAGGCGCGGCGTTCTTCGCGCTTCACCGAGACGGCGTGCCCTGCAATCCGGGGCGCGCCGTTCTACTTTCCGGGAGCAGGCGCGGGAGGTGGGGCGCCGGGCGGGAGGCCCTTGCCGCCGGTGAGGCCGTAGGGCGTGCAGTCGTGCTGCACGTCGACCTGGCCGGTGATGCCCACGTTGTCGATCATGATGGCGCAGCGGTCGACCTTGACCGAGCGGAGCGCGTCGCAGAGCGAGCCCAGGGCGGCCGCGCGGCGCTCGATGGCGAGCCAGCCGGGCGTCACCGTGACGATGGCCGTCTTCTCGGCGACGGAGATGTGCATGACGCCCGTGCCCGCGCGCTCCAGCAGCGTCTGTGACGCGTCCTTGGCGCCCTGGTTGGCGAAGAAGAACAGGTTGATGAGCGAGATGGCGAAGACGACCAGCGCGACCCACAGGCGGCGCTTGGTGCGCTCGGCCTTCGGTGATTCGTCGAAGCCGGCGAAGTCCTTGAGCTCGGCGCGGACCTCGAGCTTCTCGGTGGACTTGTCGCGGGCGAGCGGGCGCGACACCGGCCCCTGACCGGGCACCTGCACGTCGGGATCGAGGGCGCCGGCGCCCATCCGGGGCGCAGCGGCGATGCCGCGCAGGCGATCGGCCGACTCCTTGAGCGTGAGCTGCTCGCGCGAGAGCGCCGAGCTGGCGGCCGAGATCATCTGCAGCGACTCGACCTGACCGCCGCTGATGGCCTTGTCGGCCTCGCCCTGCAGGCGCTTGGCGGCCGCGTCGGCGAGCTGCACGAGGCCCGTGAGCGAGGGCGTGTCCACGACCGCAGGCGGCTGGCTGGCGAAGAGGCGCGTGGCCGCGGCGTTGGCCACGGCCATCATCATGCGCGCGTGCAGCGCCTCATAGAGGTGCGACTCGGGCCCCGACTTCTCCAGCGCCTCGCGCTCGACGGACGACAGGCCGAGCACCACCTTGCGCGCCGCCGCGGCCATGTCCGGATTGGTGTCCGGCGGCACGTTGCGGTCCTTGTACATGAGGCCCGCGACGGCCTTGCAGGTCTCGTGGTCGAGGGCGCCTGGCCAGAGCGGCCCGCTGGGCGCCGCGGGCTCGCTGGGCGCGGCCTGGCCGTCGGGCGTGGCCGCGGGGCTGGCGGTGTTGCCCGAGCCATCATCGAAGAGGCCGGACAAGCCGCCCAGGTCATTGGGCCCCGGGATG
>JAFEBC010000867.1 GCA_018266095.1 Deltaproteobacteria bacterium | reverse complement strand
GGGCGCGTAACGGGGACGCGGGTAGCGCGCCACTCGAAGGCGTGGGGAGATGCGCATTCGCGCAGGTGGTGGGTAGCTGCGACCGGCGTTGGGTGGTGGTCGAGCGGGAGTTCGGTGGTCGCCTGGTGTTTCCGGCGTCTCCGCGCGGGCCTTGGGGCCGCGCTGTCTGTCCAATCAGGGCGCTGCTCGGGGACTCGATTGTGGCGCGGGCCTCCTGGGTGCCTCAAGGCCGCAGCGGCTGCTGGCGCAGCCGTGCTCCACTGCGCTTCACTTCGTTCCGCTCCGTTTCGCAGCGTTGACCCACCCAGGAGTCCCGCGCCGGACGAGGTTGTCCTTCGCAATGGTGCGGCGGGCATGCTTCGAGGTCGGGGATGCTGCGGATTTACGAGGATGTGATCGAGTTGGTGCGGGAGCTGCGGCCGGTGTTGGCGGAGCTGGCGGCACGGGATGCGAACCTGGCGGCACGGGATGCGAACCTGGCGGACCAGATGAAGCGGGCGTTGTGCTCGGTGCCGCTGAATCTCGCGGAGGGGGCGATGCTCTCGGGCGGGAATCGCAACTTGCGGTACCGCACGGCGCTCGGCTCGCTGAGGGAGGCGCTCGCGTGCGTGGAGGTCGGCGTTGCGCTCGGAGAGCTCTCGCCGCTGGAGGCCGGGCCGCGAGACCGGTTCGAGAAGATCAAGGCCACGCTCATCAACGTGGTGCGGTGAGCACAGCAGGGCCGGGCGGCCCGCGTGACCGCCCGGCTCGCGCTGCAGCTAGCGCGGCGAGACGCAGCGGTGCAGCGTGCCTCCGACCTGAGTGAACCGAGCGCGCAGCTCATCGCTGACCGGCTCGATGTAGCCCCAGGCTTGAGCCAGCTCGAGGCACGCGAGCGACTCACGCAGGGAGCCCATGGCGGTGCGATAGCGGACGGAGCGATTGCCGCCCGAGACCTGCGAGCCTTCCGCGATGTTGAGCGGGACAGACGACAACGCCCGGCCCAACTGCCGAGCAAGATCAGCATCGCGGCGCTCGATGACATCGACGACCGGCTTGAGCTCCGCGCAGAGCGAGATGGAGACAGAGTAGATACGCAGCATGACGACCTCGAAGTGTGCCCGCCGCACGATTGCGAAGGACCACCCGGGTCCGGCGCGGGACTCACGGGCGGGTCAAGGCTGCGAAACGGAGCGGAACGAAGTGAAGCGAAGTGAAGCACGT
>JAFEBC010000866.1 GCA_018266095.1 Deltaproteobacteria bacterium | reverse complement strand
TAACACCGACCATTGACCGATAGGGCCGGATCCACGGGGATCCTTGCGAAACCGTGTCCGATCGAGTCACGTTTCGGGCGTGGGCAAGCACGACAAGCCGGCGGCTACCTCGTCATCAACCTCGTGCACCTCACCGGCTTCCTCCTCGCCGCCCACTTCGCCGAGCGCCACGGCCTCGTCATCCTCATCGTCCTCCCTAGAGCGACGAAACTGCTTCACAGGAAGGAAACAAGGAAGGAACCTGGGCCTGGAGACAAGAGCGCAACCTTTCCTTCTTTCCTTCCTGTGAGGCTTCTTGACCTCGCTCCAGCACTCAGATCGAACGTAGGCACCGAAGCACGAAGGGCGCCCCCGGCTCTCGCCAGTAGCGCCCTCGTGACCAGCGGTCAGCCTTCGACTACTTGACCGTCGGGTAGATCGTCACCAGCCCCTTGCGGTGGCCGGGGATCGCGCCCTTGACGACGATCAGGTTGTTGTCCGCGTGGATCTCGAGCACCGCGAGGTTCTGGATGGTGCGCTCGTCGACGCCCATCTGGCCCGGGAGGCGCTTGTTCAGGAACACGCGACCAGGCGTCTTGCGCTGGCCGACGGCGCCGATGTGACGGTGCAGCTCGTGAGCGGTCGAGCTGTCGCGGGCCGCGCCCTTCATGTGGTGGCGCTTGAACACGCCGGCGAAGCCGAAGCCGCGCGTGGTGCCCGAGACGTCGACCTTGTCGCCCTTCTTGAAGAGGTCGACGGTGAGCGTCGAGCCGACCGCGTGCGCCGCGAGCTCCTTGCCGTCCACGCGGAACTCCACGATCTCCTTGTGCGGCTTCAGGTTCTTCTTCTTGAACTCGCCCAGCTTCGGCTTGGTGGCCTTCTTGACCTGCTTCTCCGAGAGCTCGCCGTGCGCGATCTGCAGCGCGGTGTAGCCGTCGCGCTCCTGCGTGCGGTGCCCGAAGACGAGGTTGGGGGACACTTCGATGACCGTGGCGGCGTGGGCGTTGCCGTCCTCGCTGAACACCGTGGTCATGCCGATCTTCTTGCCGATGAGACCCTTCATGTGACTGCTCCTTCGCGCTGCCTCTCGCTGGCTTGCGCTCTTCACGGCAGGGAATCCGCCGGCGGAAGAGGGCCCCGTTGCTGCGCACTTCAGGGCCATGAGGTGTTGCAACCACCCGGGATTCCGAGCGGGGCGCGTCGTGTAGCACGCCTCGATCGGGAGCGCAACGGCGCGATGTTGAAGCATGTGACGCCCGGCTGCGTCTATTGTCCCACCATGACCATGCGCGGCCTGCTCCTCCTGGGATGTGCCCTGATTTCAGCGGGTTGCGCCACGGCCAGGCCGCGACCGATCCTGGGTCACGCGCACCTGTCGGTGGTGGAGCCGCAGACGGTCACGCAGACCATCACCTCGGTGGGCCTCATCGTCGAGGACGGCGGCGTGATCGTCGACGGGGCGCACCGCTGCGAGCGTCACCAGAACTGCCTGCGCGGCTTCTGGGGGCTGCGCGAGGCGTCGTACTGCCCGTCGGGCAAGGACGAGGAGGGCCTGCAGTGGTGGAAGTCGAACGGCATCGACGGGAACTCGTTCGGGACGCGCTACCTGAAGGACCAGGGCGTGGTGCAGGTGGTGCTGGGGCGCTTCGAGGCCTTCGTGCTCCTGGGGCCGGGCATGCCGCACGATGAGCTCCGCTACGAGCCCG
>JAFEBC010000865.1 GCA_018266095.1 Deltaproteobacteria bacterium | reverse complement strand
CTTGAACACGTCGAGCTGCTTGGCCGTCCGCGTCTCGGTGCGCTTGGACAGATCCTTCGGCTGCACGAGCAGGCCCGTGGGCGCTGCGGCCTTCTTGGTCTTCGTCGTCTGCTTCGTCGGCATGATGGGCGCCTGATAGCACAACAAATGATGAGACCGCGATCAGGAGGCGCCTTGGGGGTCCAGGGGGAGCGGCAGCTCGCCCCTGGTGGAGGGTTCCCCGAAGGGAACCCGGATATGGAGCTTAAGGAGCGCCAGCCCCGTAGAAGATCTGCGAGCCCGAGCTCGAGCTGGCGTTGCGCGGGTCGCCCCACACCATGCGGACCTTGCCGTTGGCGTAGATGAGGCCCGCGTAGTCGCCGATGGTCTTGGTCTGCGCGTTGTTCGAGTCCGGGTTGAACTCGAAGTTGGTCGACGACACGCGGATGCTGCCCGAGCCGAAGCTCGCCGCCTGATCGCCCGACTTCGCCAGCCACGCGTCGCCCTTGCCGTTGTCGCGGTTGTCGAGCCAGCCGGCGTACACCGAGCTGGCGCCGTCGTTGGCCACCGTGACGTGGAAGTGCTGGAAGCAGTTGCCCGAGTCATCCGACACGCGCGTGTGGCGGACCACCGTGGGCGTCGCGCCCGAGATGTCCACCAGCGCCACGTTCGCGTCCCAGAAGGTCGCGTTGGACGCCGCCGCCGCCGCCGAGTAGCCGACGTACAGCCGGTGCGACTTGTCGATGCTGATCGACGGCGCGTCGAAGAACACCTGGTCGCCCGAGTTCGAGACCGTGCCCTGCTCGACCCAGGTGGAGCCCTTGTCCGTCGACTTCACCAGCTCGATGGTGTTGGTGTTGGAGGCCGCCGCCGTCGTGTACTTCACGTACACCGCGTAGATGGTGTTGCCGGTCGCGTCGCTCGTGTCGAACGCGGGCGCCGTCAGCGTGTGGCCGTGGTTGTTGTCGCCCAGCTCCGTGCTCGAGTAGAGCGCCTTCTTGCCGATCCAGCTCGCGCCGTGGTCGGTCGAGATGGTGGCGTAGGCGTGCTGCTGGCCCGAGTTCGACACCGAGAAGGTGACCGCCAGCGTGCCGTCCGCGCCCGCCGCGATCTGCGGCTTGTCGATCTGCAGCGCGCCGTTGTTGTTGTCGGCCGAGGTGGTGATCTTGGTGCCCGCGGCCCAGGTCTTGCCGCCGTCGTCCGAGAACGAGCCCTCGATGGTCATGTTGGTCGGCGTGGCCGTGCCGCCCGAGACCTGAAGGACGTAGGCGAGCCACACCAGCGTGATGCGCTCGTGCGTGCCGGTGCCGTCGCTCCACTTGGTGACCGCCATCGCCGGATCGGCCTGGACCGCGCCCGAGATCGAGGTGTTCACCTTGGTGCAGTTGCCGAAGGTCGCGCCGTCGTCGGTCGACGAGCACACGGTGATGACCGACTTGCTGCTCGAATCGACGTTCATGAAGGCGACCGCGATGCTGTTGGCCGAGGTCTCCACGATGGCCGGATCCTCGGTGAGCTGGGGCGCCGGGTTCAGGTTGCCCGACACCAGCGTGTTGTTGCCGAAGAGCGGGTTCGGGATGGACGGCGCCGAGCAGGTCGGGTTCGTGCCCGAGGGGACGCAAGACACGTCGCCCGACAGCGGCGTCAGGGGCGAGGGCAGCTCGAAGCAGGCGCCCAGGAGCGGCACGCACAGCATCTGGCCGTTGGGCAGGCCCACGTCGGCGCACTGCGAGAAGAGCGAGCCGCCGGTGAGGATGCACTCCGCGGTGCCGAGGAAGCCGCCCGTGTCGCACGGCGTGGCGCAGATGCCGTTCAAGCAGAAGCTGCCCTGGATGCAGTCGTTGTTCACCGTGCACTCGCCGCACATCTTGCAGCCCGTGGGGTTGTCAGACGGGACCGTGGGATCGTTGGTGCCCGTGCCCGCGTCGGTGCCGGTGGTGGTGCCGCCGTCGTTCTGGCCCGTGGTGGTGGCGCAGTCCGTGGTCGGGAAGCACTGGTGGCGCGTGCCGGTCGAGTCGGTGGTGCACTGGTACTGATCGGGGCAGGCGTCGGTGGTGCAGTCCTGCGTGCAGTACTTGGAGGTGTGCGCCGTGTTGGAGACGCAGATGCCGCCGCCGTGGCAGTCGCCGTTCACGGTGCAGGGCTGGCAGAGCGTGTCCGAGGCCGTGCCGCCGCCGCCGTCCGTGGTGCCGCCGTCGGTGCCGCCGCCGTCCGTGTTGCCGCCGTCCGTGCCCGAGCCCGAGCCGCAGCGGCCGGTGGTGGAGTTGCACACCTTGCCGGTGATGCAGCCGCCGATGGTGCAGCCCGGATCACAGGTGCCGGTGGCGCCGCAGATGGTGTTGGGCGGGTTGCAGTCCGAGTCGAACTGGCACGAGCCGCCGCCGGCGTCGACGCCCGGGTTGCCCGTCTCCGGCCGCGAACCACCGCAGGCGAAGAGGACCGAACAGAGGCCGACCACGAACAGGACCTTCGAGAGACGGGACGTCAGCGACAGCATCCGGCGGACTCCGATACGAGTGAGGACACTTCTCCCCATTCCACTCAACCTGGGGTGGCGAACCCTACGGGATCTCGTGACTTGGGTTCTTCGGGCACCTGACCGATGCCACACCGCGTCGTCGCAAGGCTCCGAGACATTTGGCGGATTCGGGCGATTGTGACGCATTGTGTCGGAATGACCCGAAAGTTGGCTTGCTGGGGGTTGCCGGGTGCTGTAGAACCCCGGCCATGTCGCATTCGGACGACCCCAGCGGACGTACGTCGAGCACACGCCGGAAGGCAGCGGTGGCCGCGGACTCGCGCCCCGAGAAGCCGGCAAAGAAGGCCAAGATCCGCAAGGTTGAGGTGGCCGAGGCCATGGACACCGACTTCGGCGTCGCCATGGCCGTCGTGCCCGCGCTGCGCCGCCCGACGGACGCGTAAGCCGCGGGCTGGGGAGCTCGTCCCGGCCAAAAAAAGCGGTCAACGCGGAGGGGAAGAGAGAGACGCGAAGGCGCGGAGAAAAGCGCTTTGGTTGGCCTGCTTCCCGGCTTGGTTGCCCAGCCTCGGAAGAAGCATGGGCTCACGGTCGAGTCGAAATCCAGCCCTCCGCGTCTCCGCGCCTCCGCGTTGAGGCTTTTGCAGTTGCCTTTGCTTTTGCCCTCCATCGCGCCGGGATTGTGCTATCCCACGCGCGCCCATGCGACCTCACCTCATCGCACTCGTCATCGTCGCCGCCCTGACCGCCTGCAACCGGCCGCCGGATCCGTTGGCGCCGTTCATCGCGACCTGCAAGGAGCTCGAGGCCTCCAGGTCGATGAAGGCCGGGCTGACCATCGAGCAGTGCGCCAAGGAATTGAAGCAGAACGCGGACGCGGCCGATCCGGCGCTGCACGCGGGTGAGCTCGTGGCGCGCATCGAGGCCCTCATCAAGGCCGGCAAGTCGGACTCGGACGCCTCGCACCGGCTGGAGCTGCGCGACGCCATCATCGCGGTCCAGGATGTGGGCAAGCCGGCGGTGCCCCTCTTGATGGAGCGGCTCAAGTCGCCGGACGGCGATCTGCGCATCGCGGTGGCCAAGGCGCTCATCAATGTCTGCGCGGACGAGTGCCAGGCGCAGAAGTTCGACTGCATCGTGCCGGCGCTGCTCGAGGGCACGCGGGACGGACTTCCGCCGGAGGTCCGCATCGAATCAGTGAAGGGACTCACGCGCTGCACGGGGAAGGGCTTTGGCGACGACGCCAAGGCCTGGCGTGAGTGGTGGGAGACAGCGTCGAAGAAGTGAGAATTCTTGACCTTGCGCGGGCAGTGACCGTAGGTTCGCGGCGGGCGAAGTACACCCCGGACACACCTCATTTAGGAAGGCAGGGCGAAGGCCATGGGCGAAGAAGGCGGATCACCAAAGACTGAGATGATCAACCCCGCGCTGCTCGACGGCGTCTCGGCCAATTTCATCGTCAAGGGCCCGTCCGGCGTCGAGAAGTCGTACCCGATGCGTCAGCTCACGATGACGATCGGCCGCTCGGACCAGTGCGACATCGCCGTCAAGGACGGCTCGATGTCGGGCCGGCACTGCGAGGTCTCGAAGATCAACGGCGAGATCCGCGTGAAGGACCTGGGCTCGGCCAACGGCATCTGGCTCAACGGCGAGCGCATGACGGACGGCGAGCTGTTCGACGGCGACGTGATTCGCTGCGGGCAGACCTCGATCCGCGTGGACGTGGTCGGCGGCAAGAAGCGTCCGGACGCGGGCATGAGCAAGAAGCTGCTCATCGGCCTCATCGCGGGCTTCGTGGTGCTGGCGGCGGGCGGCATCGGCCTCGGCATCATGCTGAAGAAGAAGGCCGAGAAGAAGCGCGACCTGGCGGCGGTGGCGTCGTTCGTGGCGTCTGCGCGCGAAGGCCAGAAGGCCAAGCCGTGCGCGGCCGCGGTCGACAAGGTCGCCGACGTGGCCAAGCAGCTCAACAGCATCCCCAAGATCAGCTGCTCGTCGCCGCCCAAGGGCGAGGAGGCCAAGCGCATCGTGGGCGGGTACCGCGAGCTGGCCAAGACCTACGACCGCATCGTCACGGCCACCACGCAGTTCGCCGGGCAGGGCGCGGCCTCGACCGCGGCCACCACGGGCGCGGCGGACACGATCATCGACCCGAACCTGAAGGCCAAGCTGGCCGAGGCCACGGAGGCCATCGAGGGCCGCACCGCGGTCACCACCGCCTTCATCGCCGACTGGAAGAAGCTCGCGGCCGCCACCAACGCCTTCGCCACGCAGGCCGAGGCGGCGCTCATCCAGGGCAACAAGGCGGCGTGCCCCCCGCTGGAGAAGGGCGTGCAGGGCAAGAGCGCGCTCGAGATCCTGGGCTCGTGCAACAAGGGCTTCGAGAAGGCCAAGAACGCCGTCGAGGACAAGGCCAAGGAGCTCGAGGACCTCACCGCTGGCGGCTCGGGCGCGCCCGCGGAAGCGCCGGCCGAGTAGCGTTTGCTCTGGTTCGTCACCTGCGCGCTCGCGATCCTCGTGATCGCGGGCGCGTTCGTTTTGGGGCGCGCGCGCAGCCTGCGGCGGCGGCACGAGCGGGTGCTCGCGCAGGCCGTGCCCGAGTTCCCAGAGCGTGAGCGGCTGGTCGACGCCAAGGCGAGCCTGTTCCACGGGACCCGCTTCGACGACGGGCAGGCGCTGCTCGTGCCCGCGTGGACCGACGCGTGCGTGGGCGATCTGTGGTGCACGAGCGACGCCGTGTTCTTGAAGCGCGAGGAGGCCGGGCCCGACGCGGGCCGCGTGCTGGTGTGGCCGATGGCGTGGCTCAAGGAGGCGCTCATCGTGCGGCAGTTCGCGCCGCTCGCGGGGAAGGACCTGCCCATGCTGCGGCTGCGGTTCGTGCGCGGGGGCGAGACGCTGGTCAGCGAGTTCTCGCTCAAGGGCGGGCTCGCCAACCTGGAGAAGCTGCGCAAGCAGCTCCACCTGCTCGCGGGCCAGGGCGCGACGCTCGTGCAGTTGGGGAAGTTCTTGAATCCGCCCGAGGCGCCGCCGAAGTAGGATCACCTCATGCGGATCGTGGCGCTGGGCACGGGCGATGCGTTCAACGGCGGTGGCCGCGGGCACACCTGCTTCGCGCTCGAGGACGCGCAGGGGCTGTGCCTGATCGACGCCGGCGGACAGGTCCTCTCGGCGCTGCACGCGTCCGGGCTCGAGCCGGCGCGCATCGACGCGGTCCACTTCACGCACCTGCACGGCGACCACATCGCGGGCTGGCCGTTCCTGCTGGTGGACGCGGTGTACCGGCAGAAGCGCGCGCGCCCGCTGGTGGTGACGGGGCCCGTGGGAACCCAGGAGCGGCTCGACGCGCTCTGGGCCGCCTCGTACGCGGACGCGGCCAAGAAGCCGCTGCCGTTTGCGCTGCAGGTGCTCGAGCTGTCGCCGGGGGAGGTGCGCGAGGTGTGCGGGCGCAAGCTGGAGGCGCTGCGCGCGCAGCACATGCGGCCGCCGCACGTGGCGCTGTCGCTCAGGCTGACCTCGGAGGAGTGCGTGGCCTTCACCGGCGACACCGGGCCGCACGAGGGGCTCCTCGCGCTCGCGAAGGGCGCGGAGGTCCTCTTCGGCGAGTGCACGGAGCTCGTGGCGCGGGCCCCTGGGGTCCCGGATCCGAAGGCGGGCGCCGACTATCCGCCGGAGAGCGGCCGGCGGCACCTCGCCTGGGACGACTGGAAGGCGCTCCTGCCCAAGCTCGAGGGCGTGCCCGTGCGGCTCGTGCACCTGTCCGAGGAGATGCGGCTGGGCGTGGCCATCGTGCGCGAGGAGGGCGGCGCGCTGGGCGATGTGTGGGCGCTCGATGACGGGGACGAGATCGACGTCTGATCGCCCGGTCGGCGGCGCTTTACAGAGAGAGTCCGGCAGGCTACAAGCGGCGCGCCCATGGACCGGACCGCGCAGCTCCTGCGCTTCATCCAGACCCGTCCCGACGACCCGTTTCCGCGCTACGCGCTGGCGATGGAGAAGAAGGGGCAGGGCGATGTGCCCGGCGCCATCACCGCGCTCGAAGAGCTGCTCGCGCGCAAGGCCGACTACGTGCCGGCCTATCTGCAACTGGGCAACTTGCTGTCGCAGAACGGTCGCGTGGCGGATGCACGCGAGTGCTTGAGCCGCGGGCAGACGCACGCGCGGGCGCAGGGGAACGCGCACGCGCTGTCCGAGCTGACGTCCGCGCTCGAGGCGCTGTAGCTGGAACCTTCGGTATTGCTGGTTGAATTGCCGGTCACGACGAACGTCCTTCCTAGGAGACAACTCATCATGCGCACTGTCCGATTCACCGCCCTGCTGCTCGCCTCCCTCGCCTGTGCCTGCGTGCAGGCGCGTCCGACCTCGTCGCGCGAGCTGCAGTCGACGGATCTGAAGAGCTGCTTCATCGCCGCCAAGGCCGGCAACCAGAACCTGCACGGCACCGCCAGCGTGTACCAGTACGTGGACGTGGACGGCGCGGTGCCGGCCTCGTGGGTGCACGACGTCGACGGCATCGACTCGGCGCAGTTCACGCGCTGCCTGGGCTCCATCGGCGTGCTCTCGAAGTTCGAGGGCGAGAAGATGGACTACCTGCGCGGCTGGGTCGTGCAGTGCGAGGGCGCCGACTGCCTCAAGGGCGTGGTGCGCGATCTGACCAAGCCGATGGACGAGAAGATCGCCAAGGATTCGCTCGCGTTCGCGGACTGGGCGACCGACACGGACAAGGGCTGGGGCCTCTTCTACACGCACCAGTACAACGACGCGATCGCGGCCTTCCGCAAGGCGCTGACCCTGAAGGCCGATGACCTGCGGGCGCAGCGCGGCCTGGCGCAGGCGCTGGTCGAGAGCGGCGGCGATCTGAAGGAGGCCCGCGAGGTGGCCGACAAGGCGCTGGCCGAGCAGAAGAACGCCGGCACCATCGAGGCGCTGGTGCGCGTGTGCCTGAAGCAGGGCGACGACGAGTGCGTGGTCAAGAACTTCTCCGAGGTGGGCAAGGCCGAGGGCGTGCACACGCGCTCGCTGGAGCTGGCGCAGCTCAACGAGCTGGCGAAGGCGGCGCTGGCCCGCCTGGAGCAGGCCGAGAAGTCGAAGGCGGAGGCGATGGAGAAGGCGCGCCTCGAGGCGCTGCAGAAGGCGGATCCGGCCGGCTGCTACAAGGAGACGCAGCAGGACGCGAAGGCGGCGTGCTACGTGAAGCGCTGCTTCGGTGAGGGCGCGACCAAGTACGCGGCGGCGCTCAAGGCGGCCATGGGCCAGGACTTCACCGTGGGCGCGATGGTGATGGCGGCGGGCGCGGGCGAGGCCACGCTGGTGACGATCCCCATCCGCGGGCCGGAGCCGAAGAAGAACAAGAAGGGCAAGGCCGAGGGCAAGGCTGATCAGCGCGATGCGACGTGGGCGGTGACCTTGGGAGCTTCGGTCGACATGAAGCCGTACAAGGACAACATCAACGCCTACAACATCGCCAAGGACTTCAACGCTTGTAAGTAGCCAGGAGTGCATATGTCCGTCCGCGCGTTCGTTGCTGCTTCCGTTCTGGTGTTGCCGCTGGCGGCGCTCGCTGAGCGTCTGCCGATGCAGTCCGATGTCGACCGCTGCGCGCTCAACGCGCAGGACAAGGGCTCGTCGTCGCTGCAGGGCAAGGTGCGGATGCAGATCCTCGTGCGCAAGGACGGACAGGTGTACGCGGCGTTCGCGCACTCGACCAAGGGCATCGACGACCGGCCGATGTTGCGCTGCATCGCCAACAACGCGCTCCTGTGGAAGTACCAGCCGGCGTCCACGGATTCGTGGGCGCCGTTTCCGCTCGCGTTCACGACGGCGGGGCAGGACGCGTCGGGCATGACCTCGTCCCTGGGCCTGCACGCGGCCCAGACGGCGCCGCAGGTCTTCCTGCCCGAGCGCCACCCGAAGGTGGACCCGGCGGACCTCGACGAGAAGCTGGCGCAGGAGACGCTCGACGTGCTGCCGGACGTGACCTCGGCGGAGCATGGGCTCGCGATGGCGGCGGTGCACAAGGTGCCGGAGGCGATGGCGGACTTCTCGGCGGCGCTGGCGAAGGATCCGAACGACGTGCTGGCGCTGCGCGGGAAGGCCGAGCTCATCGCGGAGACGCACGGGGATCTGAACGAGGCGGCGGGCCTCGTGCACCGGCTGGTGGAGGCGGCGCCGAACTCGATGTTCGGGCCGGAGGCGTCGATCTATGTGTGCGCGGCGCTGAAGAACGATCTGTGCGTGGTGGACGCGTGGCGGGCGCTGACCACGTCGGCGGAGGTGCACTCG
>JAFEBC010000864.1 GCA_018266095.1 Deltaproteobacteria bacterium | reverse complement strand
GTTGGCGCCCGTCGGTCAACGCCTTCGCAAGGATCGGCTGCAGTGGCAATGGAGCAGCCGAGCGAATGAATGCGGCAGCCTCAGTGTGCAGATCTCGGCAAAAACCTTGGAATTCGGCCGCGAGTAGAGCTGTGTAGGCGTGATTGAGTTGGCGGGTCGCGTAGCGTCGGCCAGGCCCGTTGCCGCCGAGGGCTCTATGTGCGTGCTCGATCTCATCGAGACGCGTCGCTCGTGCGCCCAGCCAATTCGTAAGCGCAACTGATGGCATCACTCCCCCAAACAAACCGTCGCTACCCCTTCAGCCCCGTCCGCTTCCGGTACTCCTCGAGCGTGATGAGCTGACTGTCGATCAGCACCCCGCCCACCACGCGCAACGCCGCCGCGAGCTGCGTCGCGATCTGCTCCAGCCGCTCCACCCGCGCCAGCACCGCCGCGAACTGCGGCTGCGTCACGAAGGCCTCGATGCGCTCGATGCGCTGCGCCAGCGCCTGCACCTCCGCCCACGACACCTGCGGCGGAAGCTCGGGCTCGATGGACACCTCCGGCAGCGGCTCCGGTCCCGGCGTGGGGTTCTCCTGCGCCATCGCCTGGGCCTTCGCGCGCGCCTGGGCTTGAGCCTGCGCCTTGGCCACCTGGGCCGGATTGCGCGCCGGGGCCTGCCGCGGCGGGGGCGGCGCGGGCTCCTCGACGGCCTCGACCTCCTCGATGGGCTCGACCTCCGTGATCTCCTGCGGCTCGGCCGAGTCGTCCGGATTCGGCGGCAGCGCCGGCTGCGCGCGCTGCGCGGCCATGGGCGTCTTGAGCCGCTTCTGCGTGCCCAGGCGTCCGATCTGCAGCGCCTGCCCGCCTGCGGTGGGCGTGCCCGGGATCACGTCGGCCGCCTGCCCGCCCTCGGCATTGGCCAGCGCGCGCTCGCCCGCCTCGAAGTCGATCGCGGGCGGCTTGGGCTCCGACTGGATGGTCTCGCCGTAGTAGTACTTGCGCACCGCCGCTTCGATGCTCGCCGCCGTCGCCGCCGCGGGCTCCAGGCGCAGCCCCGTGGCCTGCTCCACGTTGAGCAAGTGGTGCCGGTTGCCCGGATCGCTCGTCGCCACGCGCAGCCGCTTGGTCTTCGGATCGCCGTCCACCGCGATCACGCCGAAGCGCTCGCAGATCTGCACCGGGATCGCCTGCAAGAGCTGCGGCGAGATCGGCATCATCTCGGGATCCACGAGCGGAATCTCGAGCTGGTGCGCCAGCGCCCGCAACAAGAGGTCCTCCGAGATGTACCCCAAGTCGACGAGGTGGCGGCCCAGATCGCCGCCGATCATGCGCTGCTCTTCCTTCGCCTTGCGAAGCTGCTCGTCGCTGATCGCGCCATGCCGGAGGAGCAGGTCCTCGAGCTGCATGCGCGGTCGTTTGGGCTTCACGTCAGGCATCGATTCGGCTCACTCCTCGCAGCCACAGTCTGCCGGGATTTCCGCAAGCATCAACATCCTGTCCAACGCCATGTACGACCTGATCTCAGGTCCAGGTGCGCCCTGCTGCGACACCGCGCGCGGCACCTCCACCGTGCCGAACCCCGCCCACAGCTCGGCCATGGTGTGCGGAATGCCCGCCGGCTCCTTGCGACCCTTGGGCCGCAGGTACGCGTTGAGCTCGTGGTTCTGCTCGTCCCTGAGCTCATGCGGGCGCAGGAGGTTCATCGGATCGCGCACGATGCCGCGATTGGCGCGGTGGATGACCATCACGGTCCCATCCGCGCGCACCTCCTCGACCAGCCCCACGTGCGTCAGCGGGTCGTCCAGCTTGCCGTTCCCGTTCTTGTCCCAGGTGTTGTCGAAGTAGACGATGTCGCCCGCGTTCGGCACCGCGCGCGAGTGGTTCTGCCCGTGCGTCTCCACGTAGTGGTGGATGAGCCGCACGCCGTTGTCGTCCTCGGAGCCGCCGCCGCTCATCACGTCGATGCCCAGCGCCGAGTACATCCCGCGCACGAAGCCCGAGCAGTCGTAGCGGAAGGCCTTCCCCTTCACGCGCACCTTGTCCTTGCCCAGGTGCGCCCGCGCCTGTTCGAGCACGCGCTCGACGCCCTCGGGCGGCCCCAGCGCCGCGGCGGCCTCCCGCTTGGTCACCGGGACAGGCGTGTGCTCCACGGGCGGCTCCGGACGCACCGCCGCCTTCCCGCCCCCACATGCTGCGACCGCAACGAGCGCCAGCGTGACCGCCGCCGCCCCACCCGCCCGCCGACGCATCGGCGAGCCCACGCCTACTTGCTTCCCGCGCAGACGGCGTCGAACTCGGGCTTGCCCTTGTACGCCTTGAACTCCAGCGCGCCGCACGGCAGCTTCTGGTCCTTCAGGCCCTCGGCCTTGGCCGCCGCCAGGTACTGCACGGCGTCGTTGTAGTTGTTCTGCATCCCCGACACGACGGCGAGATCCGCGAACGCCTGCCCGCGCACGCGCGCCTCGTCCTCACGGTACGCGTACGTGACCGCCTCGGTGAGCACGTCCTTGGCCTCGGCCGCGCGGTTCTGCTTCATGTAAAGGTAGCCCATGCGCAGCCACGCCAGCGGGCGCGGCGGACGCGCGGCCATCACCTTGCGCAGCGTGTTCTCGGCCTCGCCCTCCTGCTTGGCGTCGATCTGCCGCGACGCGAGCTCGATGAGCAGCTCCGGGTCCTCGGGATCGAACGCGAGCGCCTCGCGGGTGGTGGCCAGCGCCTCCACGTTGCGGCTCAAGCGGGCCAGCGCGTGCGCCTTCTGGCCCAGCGCGAACGGGTGGTTCGGCGCGCGCTTCAAGTACCGATCCCAGGCCTCCAGCGCGCCCTTCCAGTCCTCCATGTCCATCTTCTCTTCGCCCAGGTAGCCGAGCGCCAGGAGGAACCCCGGGCGCGCCTTGATGCCCGCCTCCAGCGCCGCCCGCGCCGCCGCCGCGTTGCCCTCGCGCCGCGCGCAGTACGCCTCGGCCACGTACGACATGGCGTTGAAGCGGCCCACCCGCGCCTCCACCGCGTCCGCGCGTCCGTCGGCCGGCTTGGCCAGCATGCACGTCAGCACCGCGAGCCCCGCGCGCGGCAGGCCGAACTTGGGGTCCGCCTCCAGCGCCGCCTTGCAGTGACCCTTGACCGCGTCCGCGTTCTCCAGCGGCGCCACCGTGCCCACGCGCGGCTGCAGCGGGTGCCGCACGAGCTCGAGCCAGCACTTCGAGGCCTCCTCGAGCGCCTTGGAGTTGGCCGTCATCGGCCCGGCCTTGAGCTTCAAGTCAAAGAGGTTCTCCGCCAAGGTCGCGCCCGCCGTGGGCAGCGTCTCGAGGGTGGCCTCCTCCTTCAAGATGCGGCTCTCCTTGCCCGCGCCCACCACGATGCGGCGCGCCGTGATCTGCAGCTTGCCGTTCGCGCGCTGCACGTCGCCGAGGATGAGGTCGGTCGCGCCCAGCGCCTTCGCCAGCGGCTCGGCCACCTCCGGATCGGCCGCGTCGTAGAGCTGCAGGTCCTTGCGCCGCAGCACCGAATCGAGCTGCTTGCTCGACACGAAGCTCCCGTCCGCCTGCTGCGAGAACTGGTCGGTGATGAGCTCGGCCAGCGCGAACCCGGCCCACTCGGGCACGTCCTCGCCCGTGGAGAACGGCACCACCAGCACCACCGAGGACTTCCGCGGGCCCTCCTTGGCGGGCGCGGCAGCGTGGACAGAGAGAGAAACGAGCGCGGCGAGGACCGCGCAGGACGACGCGAGAAGGGAAGGTCGCATGTTGGACAGCGAGAATGCCCAATAGGTGGGGGAACGACAAGCGGTTGCTGGAAATCGTGCGCCGTGGTTGCCTGCGCGCCCCATGCGAAAGTTCGTCCTCATCCTCGGCTTCGTCGCCATCCTCCTGGGCGCCGGCTTCTTCCTCGCGCCCACGCTCGTCGACCTGGGCGCCAACCGCACCGGCCCGTACAAGGCGTCGCAGGCCTCCGACCGCGCCCGCGCGCTGCTCAAGACCTTGCGCACGGTGGACCTGCACGACGACGCGCTCCTCTGGGGCCGCGACCTGAACGAGCGCGGCTCGCACGGCCACGTGGACATCCCGCGCATGATCGAGGGCAACCTCTGGCTGCAGGCGTTCACGGTGGTCACCAAGACGCCCAAGTACCTCAAGCTGCGCGGGAACGAGGACGACTGGGACCACCTCAATCTGCTCGGCCCCGCGGCGGGCTGGCCCGAGAGCGCGCGGCACTCGCTCCTGGGCCGCGCGCTGTACCAATCCAAGAAGCTGCACGGCTTCGCCGAGAGGTCTCAAGGGACCTTCGAGATCATCACCTCGCGCGCCGAGCTTGCGGCCTATCTGGAGAAGCGCAAGACGAACCCCTCGCTCGCCGCGGGCTTCTTGGGCTTCGAGGGCGCGCAGTGCCTGGAGGGCAAGCTCGAGAACCTCGATGTGCTCTACGACGCGGGCTTCCGCATGGGCGCGCCCACGCACTTCACCGACACCGAGATGGGCGGCAGCGCGCACGGCGTCTCGCTCGGCGGCCTGACGCCGCTGGGCAAGGCCTGGGTCAAGAAGATGGAGGAGAAGAAGATGCTCATCGACGTCTCGCACGCGAGCAAGCGGACGATCGACGACGTGCTGGCCATCGCCACGCGGCCGGTGATGGTGTCGCACACGGGCGTGAAGGGCACCTGCGACACCGATCGCAACCTCCCCGACGACCAGCTCGTGGCCATCGCCAAGACGGGCGGCGTCATCGGCATCGGCTACTTCAAGACGGCCATCTGCGGCGAGAGCCCGCTCGCCATCGCGCGCGCCATCGCCTACACGGTGAAGCTGGTGGGCGCCGAGCACGTGGCCTTGGGCAGCGACTGGGACGGCGCGGTGAAGACCCCCTTCGACGCGACCGGCCTGCCGGTGCTCATCGACGCCCTCCTCGCCGAGGGGCTGACCGACGAGCAGATCAAGCTGGTCATGGGTGAGAACGCGCTGCGCCTCCTCTCCGAGGCGCTGCCGTAGGGCCTGGGCCGTTGCCCGGCGCGCCTCACCTGTTGACGCTTCGAGTCGATTGACCTCAGGCCGCGTTCCTGCGAGGTAACGCACCGCTTTTCCAGGAGGTGCACGTGGACACGCCGTCGTTCCCGGTCCGGCTCTGGCTGTCGTTCGTCTGCTCGCTGCGCATCGTCTTCGACGCCGAGTTCGCGCGCGAGGTGAAGCTCTTGCGTGAGCGCGGGCCCATGCCCAGCGGCGCCGCCGTTCAGCTCGCGACCACGGCCTCGGGGCTCCTCACCGGTACGCCGGTGGTGCCCACGCCGCGCGCCTCGCCCACCCCCGACGAGCTCGCCGCCGAGAAGGCCGGCAACGGGAAGTCGACGCCGCCCGCCCCTGTGCAAGCGAGCGCGCAGGGCGCCACCGCGCGCGAGGGCGCGCTGCACGTGATCGCCATCCTGCAGCGCGAGGGCCGCCTGCTCGACTTCTGCGAGGAGGAGCTCGCGGGCTACCCCGACGCCACCGTGGGCGCGGCCGCACGCACCGTGCACGCGGGCTGCCGCAAGGTGCTGCAGCAGTACCTGGGCGTCGCCGCCGTGCGCACCGAGGGCGAGGGGGCCAAGGTCACCATTCCGGCCGGCTTCGACGCGGCCAGCATCCGCCTCACCGGCAACGTCGTCGGCAATCCGCCCTTCGCGGGCACGCTGCGGCACCACGGCTGGCGCGCGGCGGACGTGAAGCTGCCCGAGCCGGTGCGCGGCGATGCGGCGCTGATCCTGGCGCCCGCCGAGGTCGAGCTCTAAGTCGATATGGAGCCGCGCTTCTCAGTCGGGATCGATCTCGGCACCACGAACTCCGCGCTCGCCGAGGTCGATCTGGCGGTGCAGCCCGCGGGTCCGGGCGAGCCGCTGCCGGGCGCCCTGCCCTTCGCGGTGACGCAGGTGTTCGCGCCGGGCGAGGTGGGCCAGTCGGACCTGTTGCCCTCGTTCGTCTACTTGCCCTCGCCGCACGAGGCGCCGCCTGGCGCGCTGGGCCTGCCCTGGGAGCCGCAGCGCACGCACGTCGTCGGCCAGTACGCTCGAGATCGCGGCGCGCAGGTCCCCGCGCGGCTCGTCTCCTCGGCCAAGTCCTGGCTCTCGCATCCCGGTGTGGACAAGCGCGGCGCGCTCCTGCCGCCCAAGCTCCCCGGCGATGCGCCCGACGACGTCCCGCGCATCTCGCCCGTCGAGGCGTCGGCGCGCATCCTCTCGCACCTGCGCGAGGCCTGGGAGGCCGCGCACCACGACGACTTCGAGGGCCCGCTCAAGCTCGCGGACCAAGCGGTCACGTTGACGGTGCCGGCCTCGTTCGACCCCGAGGCGCGCGAGCTGACCGTGGCCGCCGCGGCGCAGGCAGGGATCCCCAAGCTGACCTTGCTGGAAGAGCCGCAGGCCGCGCTCTACGCGTGGGTGCAAGCGCTCGGCGACGAGTGGCGCGCGCGCGTGCAGCCCGGCGACATCATCCTCGTCGTGGACGTCGGCGGCGGCACCAGCGACTTCTCGCTCATCGGCGTGCGCGAGGAGTCGGGCAGCCTGGCGCTCGAGCGCCTCGCGGTCGGCGACCACATCCTCTTGGGCGGCGACAACCTCGACCTCGCGCTCGCGCACACGGTGAACGCGCGGCTCGCACAAGCGGGCACGAAGCTCGACGCGTGGCAGTTCGCGGCGCTCACGTTCGCGTGCCGCAAGGCCAAGGAGAGCCCGCACACGGCGCAGGACGGGTCCATCCCCATCACGCTCGCGGGCCGCGGCAGCTCGCTCCTGGGCGGCCTCATCCGCACCGAGCTCAAGCTGACCGAATTGCGCCAGGTCGCGGACGCGTTCTTCCCCGAAGTCGCGCTCGACACACCGCTCCTCGCCGCACGTCGCGCAGGACTGACCACGCTGGGCCTGCCGTACGCGCAAGATCCAGCGGTCACGCGCCAGCTCGCGGCCTT
Source organism: Deltaproteobacteria bacterium (assembly GCA_018266095.1). GTDB lineage: Bacteria > Myxococcota > Myxococcia > Myxococcales > 40CM-4-68-19 > CAIWCD01. The sequence goes on along the minus strand of JAFEBC010000864.1, from coordinate 1,410 downwards.
CCTGCGCAAGCACCAGCACCGGCCCACTGCCCTGCTCTTCAACGGCGGCGTGTTCAAGGACGAGGCCCTGCGCGCGCGCGTGGGCGACCTCGTCGACTCGTGGATGCAGAAGGCCGGCGGCGCGCCCTTGAAGCGCCTCTCCTCTGGCGGCCCCTTCGACGCGCTCGATCTCGGCGTCGCTCTCGGCGCGGCTTACTCCGGCCTCGCCCGCCGGGGCCGCGGCATCCGCATCCGCGGCGGCCTCCCGCGCGCCTACTACGTGGGCGTGGAATCGGCAGCGCCCGCGGTGCCTGGCTTCGATCCGCCCATGAAGGCCGTGTGCCTCGCGCCGTTCGGTCTCGAAGAAGGGACGCAGATCGACCTGCCGCAGCTCGACTTGGGCGCCGTCATCGGCGAGCGCGCGCGCTTCCGCTTCTTCTCCTCGGACCAGCGCCGCGACGACACGCCGGGCGCCATCGTCGACGACGTGCACGAGCTGACGGAGCTGCCGGAGATCGAGGCGCACCTGCCGGCAGATGCTGGACATGTCCACGATTCGGTCATCCCGGTGGGCCTGCGCGCGGCCATCACCGAGGTGGGCACGCTGGCGCTGCACCTCGTCTCGCGGCAGGGCCCGCCCACCGAGTGGAAGCTCGAGTTCTCCGTGCGCGAGGCGACGTAGGCCATGACGCTGAAGTACGCCGTCGGCATCGATCTGGGCACCTCGAACACGGCGCTCGCGTACGCCGATCTGGGCGCGCCGGATCCGGGCCTTGCGCTGCGCATCTTCGAGGTGCCGCAGCTCGTGGCCTCGGGGGAGCTGGGCGACCGCAAGCTGCTCCCGTCGCACCTGTACCTCGCGCCCGAGCACGAGCTCTCCGCGGGCGCGCTCAAGCTGCCGTGGTCCGACGAGGCCGTTCCGCAGGCCGCTGTGGGCCTGTTCGCGCGCGCGCAGGGTGCGAAGGTCCCCGCGCGGCACGTGGCGTCGTCGAAGAGCTGGCTCTGTCACCCGGCCGTCGACCGCACCGCGGCCATCCTGCCCTGGGGCGCCCCGCCCGAGGTGCCGCGCGTGTCGCCCGTCGAGGCCGCCGCGCGCGTGCTCTCGCACCTGCGCAACGCCTGGGACGCCGCCCATCCCGACGCGCCGCTGGCCGAGCAGGAACTGGTCATCACCGTGCCCGCGTCGTTCGACGAGGCCGCGCGCGCGCTCACGCTGGAGGCCGCCGCCCGCGCGGGCTTGCCGCATCCGGTGCTGCTCGAGGAGCCGCAGGCCGCGTTCTACGATTGGACGCGCCGGCACCGCGCGAACCTCACCGCGCCGCTCGCGAATGCGCGCCTGGTCCTGGTGGTCGACGTGGGCGGAGGCACGACGGACCTTACGCTCATCGAGGCCACGCCACCCGCTGCGGAGGCGCCCGAGGGCACGCCCCC
>JAFEBC010000863.1 GCA_018266095.1 Deltaproteobacteria bacterium | reverse complement strand
TCGTCGAGATCGGTGTCCTCAAAGAGCGGCGCCACCTCGTCGAAGGGCGACAAGGGCCCGTCGGGCTGCGGCGCGTGCGTGGGCTTCAAGACCTTCACCAGGCCGAAGTCGACGAGCACGGCGCGGCGCTCGCCGGTGACGAGGATGTTGCCGGGCTTCACGTCGCGGTGCACGAGGCCCTGCCCGTGGATGACCGCGAGGCCGTCCGCGATCTGCGCCAGCGCCTCACAGAGCGCGCGCAGGCGCTGGGGGCGGTTGTGCTCCTCTTGCTCGGCGCGGTCCATCTCCACGTCGGGCTCGCGCAGGGTCATGAGCTTGCGGGCCTTGGCCGCGCGCAGGAACGAGTCGCTGTCGGGCTCGTCGAAGAGCGCGTCGAGGTCCACACCCTCGGAGCCGTGCGCTCCCATCTCCGGCTCGGGCTCGAGGGGCTGCGGCGCGGACACGATGGAGAGCCACTCGCGCACGCCCAGGCCGTCCACGAACTCCATCGCCAGCCAGGGCTGATCGTCGACCTCGCCGGCGTCCAGCACGCGCACGATGTTGGGGTGTTGGATGGCGCGCAGGGCCAAGAACTCGCGGCGCGTGCGCTCGGCGGCGAGCGGATCCTTGCCGGGCGGGAGCAGCTTGAGCGCGACGGTGGCGCCGGTGCGCGAATCGATGGCGCGGTGGACCATGCCGAGGCCACCGCGGCCGACGGAGCGCTCGAGACGGAAGGGGCCGAACCAGCCGCGCATGCTCAGAACGTAACGGATGCGGGCGCGCGGAGGAAAGAGGGAGGGTACGCGATTCGGCTGTGGAATTGTGCGGGCTCAGGGCAGGGAGTGTTTGCTAGACTCCCGCGCCCAAGTGACTGACCCGCTCTCCATCGACGCCCTGAAGGCCCAAGTGCTGGCCCGCCCGCTGCCGCGGCACGTGGGCATCATCATGGACGGCAACGGCCGCTGGGCGCAGCTCCGCGGGCAAGAGCGGCTCGAGGGGCACCGCAAGGGCTCTGATTCGGTGCGCAACGTGACGCGCGCGTCGCGGCGGCTGGGGCTGGAGGCGCTGACGCTCTATGCCTTCTCGGCGCAGAACTGGCAGCGGCCGCCGGCCGAGGTCGAGGGGCTGATGGAGCTGTTGCGCGAGTACATCGTGAACGAGCGGGCCGAGATCATGGACAACGGCATCCGCCTGCACGCGATCGGGCAGCTCGACCGCATTCCGCCGCGCGTGCGCGAGCCACTCGAGGAGCTGCGGGCGCTCTCGGCGGGGAACGACAAGATGACGCTGACGCTCGCGCTCTCGTATGGCGGGCGCGAAGAGATCGTGGCGATGACGCAGCAGATCGCGCGCGAGGCGGCGGCGGGCACCTTGAAGGCCGACGACATCGACTTCACGGCCATCGAGCAGCGCCTGTGGACGCAGGGGCTGCCGCCGCTGGAGCTGGTGGTGCGCACGAGCGGCGAGGTGCGCGTGAGCAACTTCCTCCTCTGGCAGCTCGCGTATGCGGAGCTGCACTTGACCGAGACGCTCTGGCCGGACTTCGGCGAGCGCGAGCTGCTCATCGCCCTGGACGACTTCCAGCGGCGCGAGCGGCGGTTCGGCAAGACCTCCACGCAGCTCCGGACCGGGGCCTAAAGCTGTGACCGACCAGAACCGCAATCTCCTGCTGCGCGTGGTGACGGCGCTCGTGCTGTTGCCGCTGGTGATCTGGCTCATCATCCTGGGCGGGCTGCCGTTCACGATCCTGGTGGCGGTGGCGGCGGCGGCGGCGTGCTTCGAGCTCAATCAGCTCGCGCAGCACCGGCCCGCGCAGGCCCCGGAGTCGGGCGCGAAGCAGGACGCGAAGGCCGACGAGCAGCTCTCGCGCAAGGAGCGCAAGAAGCTGAAGGCCGAGGCGCGCGAGGCGCAAGCAGAGGACGAATCGCCCACGATCACGGGCGCGACCCTGGTGTCCGCGGGCGCGGCGTTCCTCTTGCCGCTGCTCCAGTTCTCGCCGATGGGCCTGCTCAACCCTGAGAGCGTGCTCATGGGCGTGGGCATCCTCGCGTTCCTGGACGCGCTGTTCTTCGAGACCGACCTGCCGCGGACGCCGCACCGCGTGGGCCTCGCCGTGCTGGGCGCGGTCTACTGCGGCCTGGCGATGGCGGCGCTCGTGCACCTGCGCGCGCTGGAGAACGGCGCGTACTGGATCGTGCTGACGCTGGTGGTCACGTGGTTCAACGACACCGGCGCGTACTTCGCGGGCCGCGCGTTCGGGAAGCACAAGCTGTTCGAGCGCATCTCGCCGAAGAAGACCTGGGAGGGCGCGATCGGCGGCTTCCTGGCGTGCATCGCGGGCGGCGTGGGCGTGCAGATGCTGTTCTTGCACGAGGTGCCGGTGTGGGGCGCGGCGGTCATCGGCGCGGCGGCGGGCATCGCGGGGCCGCTGGGGGATCTGGGCGAGTCGATGTTGAAGCGCGCGTATGGGGTGAAGGATTCGGGGAAGCTCTTGCCGGGGCACGGCGGGATGCTGGACCGGATCGACGCGCTGTTGTTCACGGCGCCGGTGGTGTGGCTGCTCGCGCAGGTGCTGGGGTTCTAGGCCGCGCGGATTCGCGTCGGCGTTGCACTGCGCTAGACTTGTCGCATGGTGTCCGCGCCCAAGCTCCGTCAGGCAACGCTCGCAGAGGCGCTGGCCCGCCCTGAGTGGGAGCGAGTCGAGCTCATCCGCGGGACCCTCGTCGAGAAGGCCGCGCCCGCGGGCGAGCACTCGGGGGCGCAGAGCGGGCTTGCGTGGACCTTGTCGTCGTCCTTCCATCGCAAGCCGGGAGGACGTTGGCCTGGAGGCTGGTGGATCCGGACCGAGATCGACATTCAGCTCGGCAGCGAGCTGTTCCGACCTGATCTTGCGGGGTGGCGCAGGGAGCGGTGTCCGCAGGCACCCAGTGGCCGGCCGCAAACGCTGCGGCCCGATTGGATCTGCGAGATCCTCTCGCCGTCAAATGAGCCACGCGATCGCGTCGACAAGATGCAGAGCTATTTTGCTGCTGGCGTCCCGCACTATTGGCTCGCGAACCCGGTGGAGCGCGTGCTCGAGGTGTATCGGCGCACGGATCTCGCGTACGCCCTGGTGCTGAGCGCGA
>JAFEBC010000862.1 GCA_018266095.1 Deltaproteobacteria bacterium | reverse complement strand
TCGGTTGCCGCGGGTACACGGGCGCGCTGCGAGAGAGCCTGACGGAGATGCAGCGGCAAGTCGGCCCGGCCGTGCGCGATGCGGACGGCGTGATCACGCGCGGGCTCATCGTCCGCCACCTCGTGCTGCCGAATGGCGCGGCCAATCCCGAGGCCGTGATGAAGCTCATCGCCGTGAGCGCGCCGGACGCGATCGTGAACGTGATGAGCCAGTACCGCCCGGTGCATGAGGCCAGGCGGCTCGTCCAGCTCAACCGCAGGCCGACGAAGTCCGAGGTGCAGGGCGCGCTCGATGCCGCGCGCGCTGCCGGCCTCCCTGAAGTGTGGCTCGATGGAACGCGCGCGCCGCCCGTTGCGGGGACGGCGAGCTAATCCTGCATCGCGCGCTTCACCTGCTCGTCCGCGAGGAGCTCGCTCGGCGGCTGCGCGCGCCCTTGAAACACGAAGCGATGACGTGCGTAGTTCATCGCCTGCCTCTTGAGGCCTCTCGGAGATCGCATGCTCGCCCTTCGCTCCACACTCTGGCTCTTCACAGCCTCGCTCGTCTCCTGCGCCACCGCCAAGCCGCCCGAGCCAGGTGCGCCTGCTGCGTCGCCATCCGCGGCCTCGACAGCCACTTCCGCCGCGCCGGTCACGCCGCCGCCCGCGCCCGCGCTGCCTCCCGAGCCCATCCCGATGCTCGAGCTCCCCGGCGATGTCCGACCCACGCGCTACGCCCTCGAGCTCACCATCTCGCCCGACCTGCCCGAGTTCTCCGGCAAGGCGGACCTCTCCATCACGCTCGACCGCGCGCGCGACGTCATCTGGCTCCACGGCCTTGACCTCTCCATCGTCGAGTCGACCGTGCAGGCCGCCGGCGAGACGCTCCCCGCGCGCTACGAGCAGGTGAACGACGATGGCGTGGTCAAGCTCACCCTCCCCAAGCCCATCGGCCCCGGCACGGCGGTGCTGCACTTCGCCTGGCACCGCAAGTTCGATCCGCGCCTCGTCGGCCTCTATCTCGCCCCCGAGAACAACCGCAGCTACGCCTTCACGCAGTTCGAGGACATCTTCGCGCGGCGCGCGTTCCCGGGGTTCGATCAGCCCGGGTTCAAGACGCCGTTCGACGTCACGCTGGTGGTCCCCGAGGGGCAAGTCGCCGTGGCCAACACGCCTCCCTTGGGCCCCGCCGAGAAGCAGCCCAATGGCATGAAGCGCATCCGCTACGCGCCCACCAAGCCCCTGCCCACGTATCTCCTCGCCTGGGCCGTGGGCCCGTTCGATGTGGTCGACGGCCCGACGCTCCCGCCCAATCAGGCCCGCGCCAACCCAGTGCCGCTGCGGGCCATCGTGCCGCAGGGCCGCGGCGCCGACGCGAAGTTCGCGCTCAAGGCCAGCGCCGAGCTGCTCCTGCTCGAGGAGGCCTACTTCGGCATCGCCTATCCGTATCCTCAGCTCGACATCGTCGCGGTGCCTGACTACGCGTACGGCGCGATGGAGAACGCGGGCGAGATCCACTATCGCGAGGATCTCTTGCTCTTCAAGGAGGGCACCACCTCCGAGGAGAATCGCACCTCCATCGCCTCGGTGATCGCGCACGAGGAGGCGCACCAATGGTTCGGCGACCTCGTGACCATGCGCTGGTGGGACGAGGCGTGGCTCAACGAATCGTTCGCGACCTGGATGGCGGCGCGCATGCAGGAGGAGTGGCAGCCGTCGATGCACGCGATGATCGACCTCCACAACGCGGTGAGCGCCGCGATGGGCAACGACGCGCTGGCGACCGCGCGGGCCATCCGTCAGCCGGTGCTCTCGGTGAAGGCCATCGGCGATCAATTCGACGCGCTCACGTACTCCAAGGGCGGCGGCGTCTTGGCCATGTTCGAGCGCTTCGTGGGCCCCGAGCCGTTCCGGCGAGGCGTGAGCGACTACATCGCCGCGCACGCGTTCGGCAGCGGCTCGACCGATGATCTGCTCGCGTCGTTCAGCAAGGCCGCGGGGCGCGAGGTGGCGCCTGCGTTTCACAGCTTCCTCGATCGCGCGGGCGTGCCGCTGGTGAAGGCCAAGGTCACCTGCGCGGGCAAGGTGGGCACGCTCTCGCTCGAGCAGTCGCGCTATTTCCCGCTCGGCTCCGATGGCAAGCAGGACGGCCTGTGGCAGCTCCCCGTGTGCAGCCGCTACGCGCTCGCGGGCGACCAGGAGCTTCACGAGACCTGCACGCTCCTGACCAAGGCGCAGGACACCGTCGACCTGCCCGGCTGTCCTGTCTGGCTGATGCCGAACGCCGACGGCGCTGGCTACTATCGTTGGTCGCTTGACCAAGAGGGTCTCAAGAAGCTGCGCACCGCGGGCTACGCCAGGCTCTCGGTGACCGAGCGGATCTCGCTCGCCCAGGCGCTCAACGCCTCCGTGTACGCGGGCACCTTGCCCATCGCCGATGCGCTGGCGGCGCTCGCGCCCATCGCGGCCGACCCCGAGGGAGAGGTGGCGCGCACGGCCATCGGCCTCATCACCTTCGCGCGCGATCGCGTGCTGCCCGAGGGCGACCAGCAGCGCGCCGATGCGTACGCCAGCAAGCTCTTCGGTCCGGTGATGAAGCGCTTGGGCTACAAGGCCCACAAGGGTGAGTCCACGTCTGATCGCCGCCTGCGCGCGCGCGTCCTCGGCCTCTTGATCGACGCGGGCGACAAGCAAGTGCTGGCCCAGGCCGTCAAGCTGGGCAACGCGTATGCGAACCTGGGCAAGTCCGACTTCGATCAAGCCGCGGTCGACCCCGACCTGGCCGAGCTGGTGCTGCGCGCCGCGGTGGAGAAGGGCGGCGCCGAGATCGTCGATGCGCTGTTCGCGCGCCTGGAGAAGACCGAGGACGCCGACGCGCGCTCGCGGATCCTCACGGGCCTGACCGGGGTGCGCGATGCGCCGCGGGTCAAGCGCGTGCTGGAGCTGACCTTGAGCGGCAAGCTGCGCAAGCAGGAGACCATCGTCCCGATGCTGGGCTTCGCCGGCGATCGCCGCACGCGAGACGCGGCCTGGTCCTATCTGCGCGAGCACCTCGACGCGGTCGCGGCCAATTCGCCCGAGACCTACGTTCCCTATTGCCCCTCTCTGGTGGTGGCGGCCTACTGCGACGACGCGCACGCTCGCGAGCTGACCGCGGCGTTCGAGCCGGTGGAGGGCAAGTACAACGGCCTCGCCAAGACGGTGCGCCAGGCCAGGGAGTCGATCCAGCTCTGCGTCGCGCAGGCGTCGGCGCAGCGGGAGAGCGCGCTCGCGTTCTTCAGCAAGGGTCGCTGACGGCAGGCGCTACTTCTTCCGCCCCCGTCCATGCCCCTCGCTCTTCGCTTCTTTGGCGGGCGGCGGCTCGCTCTTCGCGTCCTTCCCTCCCGCGAACGGCAGCTCCGGCTCGTTCGGCGGCGGCTTGCTCTTCGGCTCCTCGCGCGGCTCCGGCTCCTCCGTCACGTCCGCGTCGTGCGCGTCCTTCTCCCGCGCCTCCATCGCCGACACCCGCTCCCTCGCGCTCGCCGCAGCGAGGCCGATCACCCCCACGCGCGCCACCGGGTGCTTCGGGTCCAGCCGCCGCGCCCCCTCGAAGCTGCGCCGCGCGTCGTCCTTGCGCCCCAACGCCGCCAGCGCGATGCCCACCGTCGCGTGCCCCTGCGCGAGGCCCGTCGCGCCCACCGCGGACTGATTGGGCGCGAGGTCCTCCGGCAGCTTGCGCTTGAACAAGAGCTGCACCACCTCGACCACCCGCTTGGCGATCTGCCCGATGCGCTCGCCCTGATCCAGGAAGCCCGCGATCTTCGAGAGCAGGCCATCGAGCACGCGCTCCTGGAACCGCTTCTCCAGATACGCCACCTGCTCCTGGAAGAAGCTCTCGGCGAACTTGCGCCCGAAGAGCGCGATCATGAGCACGATGGCCACGCCGCACGTGATCCCACCCAGAAGTCCGCCCAGGAACGCGGCCAGAAACGGCGACATGCGAGCCTCCACTTTGAGAGCGTCCGCTCAATGGTGCGCACGGCACTCGCGGACCCCCAAGTTTTCCTCCGCCGAACCGCTTGACTAAAGCCACCTGGGCCCGCATGTTCCGCGCCCCTGAACGCCTCTGCTCCAGGAGCACATGTGGCCGCCCTCGATGTCGCCTCGCTGCAAGCGCAAGTGAACGAGCTCCCCGACCCGTCGGCCAGCGGCCGCACGCTGGGCGCGCTGGAGATGGTGAAGTCGCTCGAGCCCCTCGACGGCGGCGGCGTGCGCGTGCACCTGGAGCTCCCCACGCCCGCGAGCCCGCACAAGAAGGCGCTGGAGGAGTCGATCCGCGCCAGGCTCACCGCCTCGGGCGCGTCGCGGGTCGAGGTCGCGTTCACGGCGCGCGTGCGGCCGTCGCCGATGAAGGGCAAGAACCCGAACGACCTCGTGCCCACGGTGAAGAACGTGGTGCTGGTCGGCTCGGGCAAGGGCGGCGTGGGCAAGAGCACCGTCTCGGCGAACCTCGCCATCGCGCTCGCCCAGCAGGGCGCCAAGGTCGGCCTGCTCGACGCCGACATCTACGGCCCGTCCGTGCCTCTGATGATGGGCCTCTTCGGCGCCAAGCCGAACGCGACCGGCGGCAAGGTCGACCCGCTCGTCTCGTACGGCGTGAAGGTCATCTCCATCGGCTTCTTCGTCGATCCCGACCAGGCCATGATCTGGCGCGGCCCCATGCTCCACGGCGCGCTCGTGCAGCTCTTGCGCGACGTGAACTGGGGCGAGCTCGACTACCTCATCCTGGACTTGCCGCCGGGCACGGGCGACATCCAGCTCACCATCGCGCAGCAGGTCTCCGTGAGCGGCGCCGTCGTGGTCACCACGCCGCAAGATGTGGCGCTCGCCGACGCCATCAAGGCGAAGACGATGTTCGACAAGGTGAACATTCCCGTGCTGGGCATGGTCGAGAACATGTCCGGCTTCGTCTGCCCGCACTGCAACCACGAGACCGACATCTTCTCCAAGGGCGGCGCCGAGGAGGCGGCCAAGAAGCTGGCGGTGCCGTTCCTGGGCCGCGTGCCGTTGAACCTGGCGGTGCGCACGGGCGGCGATGACGGCAAGCCGGTCGTGCACGATCGGCCGGAGCTGGCCGAGGCGGTGGCGCTGGTGAAGATCGCGCAGAACGTCGCCGATCGCGTAGCGCTCGCGAACCTCGCGCCGATGGTGCAGGCCGAGGCGAGCAAGCCCGTCGTGGGCCTGGGCCGCCGCTAGCCCGCGCGCGCACGAGCCGCAGCGGCCGCTCGGAGCGCTGTCACATCGCTTGGAGGCAACATGGTCAAGCCAGTGTCTGTGTCGCAGGTCCCCGCGCATCCCATCGAGCACGGCGAGTTCCACGTCATCCGCAAGCGGCTCGGGCACGCCGCGGGCGCCGACAAGATCGGCTGCTCGCACGTCGAGCTCTTGCCAGGCAAGAAGAGCTGGCCGCTCCACTTCCACTGGCGCAACGAGGAGGCCGTCTTCATGCTCGAGGGCGAGGTCGTGCTGCGCCTGGACGACGGCGACGGGAAGTTCGAGGAGCACACGCTGCGCGCCGGAGACTACGTGGCGCTGCCGGTCGGGCCTCCGGGCCACCAGATGATCAACAAGACCGACAAGCCCGCCCGCTATCTGGCGTTCTCGACCATGGACTCGCCCGAGATCTGCGAGTACCCGGACAGCAACAAGGTGGCCTCGTATCTGCTCCCGCCTCCCGGCGCAGACCCGGCCAAGCGGCCCGTCTACCACATGCACCGCCGCGCCAAGCCGCTCGACTATTGGGACGGCGAATAGGCGATCGGCTCAAATCCAAGAGCGTGCTGGTGTAAGATCGATGTCGATGGCACTCCGGCCTGTCCAGCTCGGGCTCCTCTGCGCGGCGGCGCTCGCGACCGCTTGCGGGGGCGGGCCCAAGCTCAGCAACTTGAGGTGCCGCGAGGCGCAGTGCCAGTCGCCGGAGAGCCCGTTCGTGCTGCGGCTGCAAGTGGACTTCGAGGACGCGAGCGCGACCATGGGCACGGGCGCGCTCGAGCTGCGCCTCGCCGGCAAGACGCAGAACGCGGTGGCCCTCAAGGACGTGTTCGCGGCGCAAGGCCTCGACCCGAAGGCCGTGAGCGGCACGCTGCAGATCGATCAGAATCTCTATCTGGATCAAGTGACGCAGGGCGAGGAGCTCAAGACCTCGTTCATCGCGCACGACGGCGAGGGCTCCGAGAGCAACGAGCCGTCGCTGACGTTCAACCTGACCGTGTCCGGATCGCCCTGAAGCGGGCGAGCAGGGGAACCCATGAGCGAGCGCAAGCCTGATCAGATCGACGACGACGAGAGCGCGACCGAGGGCGAGAAGCCCGCCGGCATCCTCCCGGATCTGGTGAAGCGCGCGGTGCTCACGGGCATGGGCGCGCTCTTCATGACCGAGGAGGGCATCCGCAAGATCGCGGGCGACGTGAAGCTGCCCAAGGACGTGCTGGCGTTCCTGGTCACGCAGGCGGACCGCACGCGCACCGAGGTCGCGCGCGTGGTGACGGCCGAGGTGCGGCGCTTCCTCGAGAGCGAGACCTTGCGGCGCGAGGTGTGGAAGCTCTTGACCAGCGTGACCCTCGAGGTGAACGCGACGGTGCAGCTCAAGCCGTCGGGCGAGCCCGGGTTCACGGCCACCCTGAAGAAGAAGGACGCGCCGCCGGCCGCGGGCGCGAATGAGCCGAAGCCCGAAGGCGTGCAATAGGTGGCCGAGCCGTCGGGACCGGACGCAGGGCAGGGTGGTACGCAGCCGAGCGCCCCTGGGACGCAGCCGAGCGGACCGGTGACGCAGGCCGCGCCACAGGAGCCACCCGCCGGACTCTCTGGAGGCACGTCGGCGCCCGCTGATCGGCGCGCCATGGAGTCGCAGCGGCGCTTCCTGCGCCTGGGCTTCCTGGCGCTGGCCGTGGCGGGCTCGTGGTGGTGGATGAAGGGCCACGCGCCCCGGGCGATGCCGGTCTTGATCGAGATCGGCGACGCGCAGTCCGTCCGCGAGCTGGATCTGGAGGTGCGCCGCGAGGGGACGCTCCTGACGCGCGTGGATCAGAAGTTCGCCCACGGCGCGCCCTCAGCGCTGCGCGTGGAGGTGAAGGCTCCCCCGGGCCGGGCGGAGATCACGCTGACGTTGGTGGGCGCGCAGGGCGTGGCGCGGCGCGGGGCGGTTACGGTGACGCTGGATGAGGAGGTGCCGGCGCTGTTTCACTTGGAGTAAGGCACGCCGGCAGCTTGGACTTTAGAGGCTTTCGAGCTGTCGTTCCAACTCTTTGAGCAACGAGTTGAACGTGGCCGACACCGATGCGACGTCGTGCTTCGCTGCTTCGGAGACCAATGAGCGATCGCCCCAGGCCCGGGGAAATGAGTCGCTGTCTGCGATGCCCCCTGGAAGGTCATGAAACGTGAAGGCGCGAGGAGCCCTTCCGTCAAAGCCTGCGTAGCAGAATGCTTTGTCTCCAACCCAGGTGAGACCAACCTTTAGCTTGAGCGGTTTCTTGGGATGTTCGACTTCAAGCCGAACGTAGATTTCGGCCTCGCTCTCGGCAAAGCTCGGCTTCGGCTGTCCTGGTGAACCACCGAAGCGAAACCCCTCAACAACATCGCTCAGGAGCCTCTGTACCCGCTCGCGGAACGCACGCATGACTTCGACGGCGCGGCCGTAACGACCGAGACCTGCTTCAAAGAAATCTTCCTGACCAGACGGGTCACTATTCACGTCGAACCCTTTCGAAGAAGTCCACCATACGTGCCAATGCAGGCGCCAACCGGGGACGCACGTTGGCCTCGCCCACACGGATCCTGGGGAAGTCCAGGATCTGCTGTTCGATGGCACCACACAATGCGAATATCCCTCGATCCCCGGGCCGAGCCCAGAGGGACCGCCTGAGGGCTGTGGCGACCTGCGTCCAGGTCACGAGACGAATCCGCTGCTGCTCGAGGCTGCGGGCGTCGAGAGCGCTGCTCGCTTCTTGTCGCAACAACAAGAAGTGGGTCCATTCCGAGGGGAAGGACTCT
>JAFEBC010000861.1 GCA_018266095.1 Deltaproteobacteria bacterium | reverse complement strand
GCCCGAGGCCGGCTCGGTGGTCAGGTGCGTGCTGCCGAACGACTTGCCCGCGAGGTCGCCGTAGATGATCTCCGAGCGCACGAGCTCACCCGAGCGCGTGTACGTGGCCAACAGCAGCGACACGTCCGCCTTGTTCACCGGCTCCTTGTCGTTCGTCATGCTGGTCTTGATGGAGAAGATGTACGCGATGGTGACGAGGTTCGTCTTCACCGACGCAGGGAACGGCCCGTTCAGCTTCACCGCCGCCGCGGGCACGAAGCCCTTGGACAGATCGACGCCGAAGTCCGCGTTGTAGCCGCTGCCGTGCAGGTCCTCGAACGTGGCCGGCGGCGTCTGCTCCGAGAGGTACTTCTTGGCCGCGTCCGCGATCAGGCCCTTGAGCTCCTCGAAGCTCTCCGGCGTCCCGCGCGCGTCCTGGCCGCCGCTCACCTGGATGAGCGACACCGACGGCGCCTCGCCAGTCTTGAAGGTGTACAGCGCGGTCTGCTTGCGCTTCACGTCGACGAAGCCGCCGCAGGCCACGAACGAGAGCGACAGTGAAACGACGAGGAGGGTTCGCATCAGTCGCATCGGAGTCTCCGAGGAAGAAGGGGGACAACTCGCGCGCTCTGTACCAGTCAACAGAACCGCGGCGGCCTCGAAAAATTCCGAATTGCGCTTTGCGTTCGGAGGAACGCGCGCGCGCACCGAGTGGCCCAGCGCTGGATGTGACCGATCCGGAACGTCGGCAGCGCGCTGTCCGGAAACAAGCAGGAGCCGCCCGCCGCGCCGGGGAGCGCCTCAGCGCTTGAGGATGCCGATCTCCTTCTCGATCTGCAGCGACATCTCCATCGCCTCCGCCCACTCGCCCGCGTCCTCGGTGACGATGGCCGCGGCCGGATCGACGATCACCGCGCCCAGCGCCGACGAGAACAGCGCCACCACGTTCTGGAACGGATGGATGCGGTTCTGGTCGATGAGCTTCCCGCTCGCCAGCGTCAGGTAGGTCTGCGCGTTCGACGCCGCCTGCGCGCCGAGCTGTCCCAGCTCCTCCTCCATGTTGGCGATGTGGTCGATCATCCCGCGGTGCGGCGAGCTCGGGTCCTGCATGTCGAAGAGCTGCACCAGCACGTCGTGCGGCTGCGCGTCGGTGTACTCGACGATGGTGAGCCGCCAGGTCCGCTGCAGCTCCATGTCGGCCGGGTTCGGATCGCCGAGCGGCGAGAGCGTCAACGACGCGCCCTGATCCTCCTCGCGCAGCGCCGTCAGGCACACGCCCACCAGGCGCTCCACCTCGTGCGGCTTCATCGCGCGCATGGTGAACAGGCCGATCATGCGCGCCGGCCGCTCGGTGTTCACGAGCTGCTGCAGGTAGATGCTGGCCTTGATCGGGCCGCCCGTCGGCCGCTCCGGCGAGGTGCCGGTGGTGTGTCCGTTGCTGTGGCCGTTGCTTCCCTGCTTGGGCTGATCAGACACGAGAGGCTCCGTCGCGGTGGCGTTCAGCGGGATGAGTTCAGGCGAAGGGCGACGCTATCACAGGGTCTCGACCAGCACGCTCACACCTTGTCCGACGCCGACGCAGAGCGTGGCGAGGCCGCGTCCGCCGCCGCGAGCCACGAGCGCGTGCACGAGGTGCGTGAGGATGCGCGCGCCGCTCATGCCCAGCGGGTGCCCGATGGCGATGGCGCCGCCGTGCACGTTGACCTTCGCGGAGTCGAGGCCGAGCTCGCCGATCACGGCCAGCGCCTGCGCCGCGAAGGCCTCGTTCAGCTCGACGAGCTCGAGGTCCTTCACGCCCCAGCCCGCGAGCGCGAGCGCCTTCTGCGTCGAGGGCACCGGTCCGATGCCCATGTAGCGCGGATCCACGCCGGCCGCCGCGCACGCCACGATGCGCGCGAGCGGCTTCACGCCCAGCTCCTGCGCCTGCGCCTGATTCCCGATGAGCAGCGCGGCCGCGCCGTCATTGAGCGAAGACGAATTTCCCGCCGTCACCGAGCCGCCGTCGCGGAACGCCGCCTTGAGCGTCGACAGCTTCTCCAGCGTCGAATCCGCGCGCGGCAGCTCATCCGCGTCGAAGCTCTCGAGCAGGCCCTTCTTCTTCTCCGCCGCGAGCGCCGCCACCGGCACCGGAATCAGCTCCGCCGCGAGCGCCGCGCGCCCCGCGATCGCCTTCTGGTGCGACGCGAGCGCGAACTCGTCCTGCGCCGCGCGCGCGATGTTGTACTTCGCGGCCACGTTCTCGGCCGTCTCGCCCATCGCCTCGAGCGGGAACCGCGCCGCCATGCGCGCGTTGGGGAAGCGCCAGCCCAGCGCCGTGTCGAAGCTCGTCAGCGAGCCGCCCGGAAAGCCCTCCGACGGCTTGGCCACCGCCCACGGCGCGCGCGTCATGCTCTCGACGCCGCCCGCGATCGCGAGCGAAAGTTCCCCCACGCGGATCCCGCGCGACGCCTGCACCACCGCCTCGAGCCCGCTCGCGCACAGGCGGTTCACCGTCACGCCCGGCACGCGATCCGGCAGTCCAGCCAGCAAGAGCGCCATGCGCGCCACGTTGCGGTTGTCCTCGCCCGCCTGGTTCGCGCAGCCCGCGAAGACCTCGTCGAGCTTCTCGCCCAACTGCGAAAGCGTCCGCCCGCTCGCCTTGCCCACGCGCGCGAGCAACTGCGCGATGGCGTGCCCCAACAGATCGTCCGCCCGCACCGGCGTCAAGGACCCGCGCAGCTTGCCCACGGGAGTCCGCACCGCATCGAGGATCAACGCCTGCGTCTGGTTCGCGCTCATGTCCTTGGCCTCTCCGCTTCGTGTTCACGCGCCTGCCCGCGCGCCTTTGAGCTATACAGTGTCGTCATGGGTCCGCAGCCCGGAGACATCGCGCCCGACTTCCGCCTCGCCGGCGTCCCCGCGCTCGCGGACGGCGCTCAGTACCACCTCGCCGCCCAGCGGGGGAAGGTGGTCGTGCTCGCCTTCTACCCCGGCGACTTCACGCCCGTGTGCTCGCGCCAGCTCCAGCACTACGAAGAGCAGCGCCTGCGCCTGGAGGCCACCGGCGCCACCCTCTGGGCCGTCTCCACCGACAAGCTCGAGCGCCACGAGCGCATGGCCAAGAGCTACGCGCTCAGCTTCCCCTTGCTCGCCGACGAAGACGGCAAGGTCGCGGCCGCGTACGGCGTGCGCACCTTGATGGGCACCGCGCGGCGCTCGATCTTCATCCTCGACGCGCAGGGCGTGGTCCGCTGGCGGCACGAGGATCCGCTCTCGTTGGGCTACGCGAGCGTGGAAGATCTGGCGCACGCGCTGCGCGACTCGGGTCTGCTCGTGGTGGACAAACCCTGCGTCGAGGCCTAGGTCTCGCGGAACACCTTGGCGAGCGGCACTGCGATCTCAGGGAACTCCTCGCTCGTCACGATGACGAGGTCGGGAATGCCCACCAGCGCGTGCGGCTGAATGAGCTTCTTGTCGCGGAACACGATCAAATCCGCTGCACGCAGGACGTGTCATCGAGCAGCACGTCGGTGGGCGCGGCGAAGACGCGAGCAAGGCCTGTCTCGTCGAGCTGGGTGTAGAGGAGGTGTGAACGGCTCCACCTTGTGCGGCTGCAGGCGCCTCATGGAATCAGCCTGGCGCTGCCCGCGTGGAGATCCAACGCGACCCCCGAAGCACCACGGGCCCCCTCGTCGCCGAGGCAGGCCCGTGTGAACTTCAGCGATCAGGCTTCAGCTACGCCGAGAAGCTCGACCCGCAGCCGCACGTGTGCTTGGCGTTCGGGTTCTTGAACGCGAACCCGCTCTGGCCGAACTGGCCCTCGACGTAGTCGACCTCGACGCCCATCAGGTACATCGACGACATCGGGTCCACGAAGCAGGTGATGCCCTCCTCGACGAACGAGAGGTCGTCCGCGTTGGCGCCCTTCTCGTCGAGGTCGAGGCTGTACTGGAACCCCGAGCACCCGCCGCCCACGACGGCGATGCGCAGGCCGGCGAACTTGTCGCCCTCGGCCTTCATCGTCTCCTTGACCATCGACGCGGCCTTCGGCGTCAGCTTGACCAGGTTCGTCGGCAGCTCGGACGAGGTCGAGGGAACAGAGGCGGTCTGCGGCGCGGCGGTGATGTCCATCGGGTCAGGTATCCTTTGGTCTTGCGGGTTGCAGAGTCAGACGAGAACCCAGTGTAACGCGTTGCGCGACGAGAGCAAGGGCCGGGTGACCGACCCCACACAGTCTGGATGCCGCGGACTCCCTGTGGATTCGCGGCTCTTCACTCGTACCAGACCGTCCCCCAGCAGCGCAGGCGACCGCCCGGACGGGCCGCGCAGGAGAAGGCGCCCCCGGAGGCGATGCTCGTGAATCCGGTGCCTTGCGGCGGCGAGGCCTGTCCGCGCAGGTCGCTCCCGAAGCAGGCGATGGAGCCGTCCTGGCGCAGGCCGCACACGTGATCGACGCCGGCCTCGAGGCGGGTGAAGTCGTGCCAGCGGGGCGTGACGACCTCGCCGGGCCCCAGCACGTCCCCGTCGCTGCCTTGCACGCAGTGTGCGATCCCCGACGCATCGAGCCCGCACGCGAACCACGCGCCCACGGTGAGCTGCACGAGCGGCGGCGTGTCGGCGGGGAAGACGAGCGGGTGGTTCGAGGCCTGAAGGGTCCAGCAAGTGGCGTGGCCCGCATCGTCCAGGCCGCAGGCGTCCCAGAGGCCGACCGCGACCTGCTTGAACGCCATCGCCGGCGGGTCGACGAAGGCGTTCCCGGGCGCAGGCCAGCACGACGTGCTCGTGCCCGCCACGGCGCAGATCTCGTAGGGGCCGACGTCATAGGAGTCCACGGGCACCTGCGGGACGCCCGCGGCCCAGTCCACGAACGGCTGCGTCGCGGTGTCGGCGATGGTGAAGCAGCGGAGCACATGCGCGCTGTCCCGGCCGCAGCCGACGAAGGCGCCCAGCCGCGTGTCGACGAGGCCCGCGTAGGGGAGCTGCTTGCGCCCGTTGCCCGCGCAGCGGTCGAGGCCGTCGGGCCCGTGCGCGCAGAGCGTGGTGGTGCCGCCGTCGGAGATGGACAGGGCCGCCGACACGCGCACCGCGCCGAAGAGCTGGTCCGGCGAGGGGAAGCTGCCCCAGCAGGAGACGGCGCCGGTGTCGCGCAGCGCG
This sequence comes from Deltaproteobacteria bacterium, assembly GCA_018266095.1. Taxonomy (GTDB): domain Bacteria; phylum Myxococcota; class Myxococcia; order Myxococcales; family 40CM-4-68-19; genus CAIWCD01. Next base: position 3,551 of record JAFEBC010000861.1, on the reverse strand, counting down.
CAGAAGGGGGTCACCGCGGTGAAGGTGGCGGGATCGAAGGCCGGGCCGGCGCAGACCGGATCGCTGGGGCCGCTCGGCCCGGTGCAGCCGAGCTTGCCCGCGGCGGAGAGCGTGATCACCGGCATGGCCTGCTGAGGGGCCGAGTGGGGCGCGAGATCCGCGAACGCTCCGTCGAGGGAGAACCCGCTCTGCGCGACGGGGTCCGGGAAGGCGATCGGCACGCAGCGCAGCCCCGCGCCTGTGAGGCCACACACGGCGTCCTCGACCGCCTGCGGCCGCTGCAAGACGCCCACGGGCACGAGCGCGTCGTCCCGGTCGATGCACGAGACCTGGCCCGCGTCGTCCTGGCCGCAGATGGGCGCGAAGAAGGCGTTCGCGGGCACGAGCCGGGTCCAGCCCGTGCGCTCACGAGGGTACGAATTGGCGCTGGCGTAGGTGGCGGAGCAGTCGGTGGCGCTCAGGTCGTCGCGCAGCGTGCAGTTGCGCGCGTCGGCCACCACGCCGATGTGCGGCCCGTCGCGGAAGGTGGTCTGGCCCCAGCACGACTCCTGGCCGCCGGCGCGCTGCAGGCACTGGAAGTGGAGGCCGTCATCGCCCACGAGCGACTGCTCGGCGCCCGGCGAATACACGCGCTCGGTGGTGGCCGGCGCCACCGGGATCGACGAGATCTCCACGAGCTCGAACGCGTCGCCCGTCGTGCGCACGCTCATCGCGCGCAGCGTCCCCGGCGGTCCAGGGCGCAGCTCGGCCACGTCGTCGCGATCGGCCGGCAGGTGCGAGCCGCCGCCTCCCCAGCAGCGCAGGTGGTGCGACGAGTCGAGCGCGCAGGCCGCCTGCGCGATGGTCACGACCTGGGTCACCTCGCCCAGATCGACGGGCACCTCGAGCGGCGAGGGCGTGACGGTCACCTCGCCCCAGCAGCGCACCGCGTGGCTCACGTCGACGCCGCAGGCATACGGCTGCGTCCCCGGCGCGAACGAGAGCGCGAGCCAGTCCGCCGCGGGCGGCGCGAGCGCGGCGGGCAGGTCCCCCGCGTGGCCGAAGTCCCCGTGCGCGTCGATCCACGTCACCGTGGTGCTGGCCGCGCTGCCCAGGAGCTGGAGCCCGCGCAGCGGCGCCGCGACCGGGAGCTCCATCACGGCCGTGCCAAGGAACGCATGCGCGGCGGCGTCGTAGGTCCAGCACGAGAGCGCCCCCGCGGCCGACACGGCGCACAAGAAGTCGGAGCTCCCCAGGAGCTGCGCGTACACGCCCTCGGCGTCCGGCGTGGACACATCGGTCCCGGGACGCGGGATCGTCCCCTGCGGCTTGAACGAGCACGAGACGTGGCCGTCCCAGCGCAGGCCACAGACGCCGGCGAAGTTCTGGGTCGATGGGGCCACCACCTGCGTCAGCCCGCTCACATAGAGCCCGGCCTGACGGGGCAGCGACGACTCGAAGCGCCCGTCGGCGCCCACCTTGACGAGACCCACAAAGCCGTTCACGTCCGCCATCGCCCAGGACGCCAGCGCTCCGTGCGGTGGCGCGAGCGCTTGCTGGACCGTGTTGAGCCCCCAACAGGTCACGCGGCCGTCCGCGCTGCGCTCGCAGGGCGTCGCGCTGCTGGCCGAGACCTCGACCACCTCGCCCGCGGCGCCGCACGTCGAGAGGTCCAGCGCGCACACCTCGCTGCAGCGCGGGTGCCCGACGCCCGAAGGACACGCCGCGAGCGCGACGCCATCACACGCCTCGCCCTCGTCTGCTTGGACCACGCCGTCGCCACAGTGAGGGGGCGGCACCGTCCCCGCGTCGGCGGGCAGCGCAGTGACGGCGGCCTTGTGACAGGCCACGCTGGCGAGCGCGGCGCCGAGCGCGCACACGGCCAGCAGGCGAGGGAGGAACCCCATGCAGCGCTTCTAGCCCGCGCCCGGCGGGCACACATCGGTCGGTCGCGCAGCAACTTTGCGTGGCCGATCGCGCGGCCGCGGAGTCTACGCGCGCACCGTGCGCCCGCCGTCGACGGCGAGGATCTGCCCGCTCACGAACGGCTGGCTCGCCAGGAACAGCGCCGCCCGCGCCACATCGTCCGCCGCCCCCGTGCGACCGGCCGGGATGCGCGCGACGAGCCGCTTGCGCTCCTCGTCCGTGGTGTTCTCCGGCGGCAGCACGGCCCCTGGCGCCACGCCGTTCACGCGCACCTCCGGCGCCCACTCGTCCGCGAGCAGCTTCGTGATCGTGGCGAGCCCGGCCTTCGACGCCGCGTAGTGCGCGTAGCCCTTCCACACCTGCGAGGTCCCGCACACGTCCACGATGGTCACGATCGCGCCCCGCGACGCCTTGAGGTGCGGATACGCGGCCTGCGCCAGGAAGAACGGCCCGACCAGGTTGGTCTGCAGCATCTGATCGAAATGCGCCCGCTGCAGCGACTCCGACGGCACCTTCTCGAACGTGCCCGCCGAGAGCACGAGCGCGTCGAGCTTGCCCAGGCCCTGCACGGCCTCATCCACGATGCGCCGCGGATCACCGTCCCTGGCCTGATCGCCCTGCACCAGCACGGCCTTGCGCCCCAGCGAGCGGATGTCGCGTGCGCACGATTCGGCCTCCGCGCGCGAGCCGCGATAGTGCACCGCCACGTCCGCGCCCGCCGCCGCGAACTCCAGCGCGATCGCGCGCCCCAGGCGGATCCCCGCGCCCGTCACCAGCACCGCGCGGTCCGGCCACAGCACACCTGTCGGAAGGTCCATGCCGTCGAGCGTACTCGATGAGCGCGACGTGTGGTCGAGACGTTCCGGGCGTTCCTCGTTGACACCCGCGCGCGCACGCCACACCCTGCGCGGCCAAAATGGGCAAGAAGAAAAAAGACAAGGCGCACAAGACGGGGCACGCAGGCGCGGACGCGAACGCGAACGCAAACGCGAACGCAGACGCCAACGCCAACGCAAACGCCAACGCCAACGCAAACGCAAACGCGGACGTGGACGCAAACGCCAAGTCCAACAAGCCGCCCCCGCCGCCTCCGCCCTCGACTGCGCCCCTCCCGCTCACCACGCTGCCCGCGGACTTCCTCGGCGCCTTCTTCGAGCTCTGCTTCGGCGACAAGAAGCTCGTGCAGCTCTGCCGCGAGCTGCGCCTGCACACGCCCGGCTACCGCCTCGAGGCGCTGCCGCCCGACCAGGTCGCGCGCGTGCTCGCGGACGAATATCTGGCCGCCGAGGACGTGCGCGCCACGCTGGAGACCGCGGTGCGTGAGGCCATCCGCGCGCCCGTGCTGGAGCCGCTCGCGCTCGCGCAGAAGCTCGACGTGGACACGCTGGAGGCCGCGCTGGAGTTGCTCGTCGGCGACGTGGTGGCGCACGCCGCGCGCATCGCCTGGGCCGCGCTGCTCCAGGCCGACGCCAAGGTGAGGGAGCACGCCAAGGTCGCCATCCAGGACGGGCTCGACGCCATCGACGCGCAGGTGTCCGCGCAGCGCCAGCAGAAGCTCGTGCGCGAGAAGACCCCGGGCGAGAAGGAGGCCGCCGAGGCCGTGAAGGCGGCAGAGCGCGCGGCGCGCGAGGCCGAGTCGATGAAGG
>JAFEBC010000860.1 GCA_018266095.1 Deltaproteobacteria bacterium | reverse complement strand
CGCGCGCGCCAGGACCGGCTCGGGCAGACCCGCGAGCCTGGCCACGTGGATGCCGGAGCTGCGCGAGGCGGCGCCCGGGACCACCTTGCGCAGGAAGACCACACGGCCCTGGACCTCGGTCACGGCCATGGTGAGATTGACCGCGCGCGGCTTCTCGCGCGAGAGGTCGCAGAGCTCGTGGTAGTGCGTGGCGAAGAGCGTGCGGGCCTGCGCGATGTCGTGCAGGTGCTCGGCGACGGCCCAGGCGATGGCGAGGCCGTCGAAGGTGCTGGTGCCGCGGCCGACCTCGTCGAGGATGAGCAGCGAGCGCGGCGTGGCCTGGTGCAGGATGCGGGCGCACTCGGCCATCTCCACCATGAACGTGCTCTGGCCGCGGGCCAGGTCATCGGCGGCGCCCACGCGCGTGAACAAGCGGTCGACGAGGCCGATGCGCGCGCGCGTCGCGGGGACGAACGAGCCGGCCTGCGCGAGGAGCGTGATGAGCGCGACCTGGCGCATGGCGGTGCTCTTGCCGGCCATGTTGGGTCCGGTGAGCACGACGAGGCGGCGCTGCTGATCGAGCGCGAGATCGTTGGGCACGAACGGGCCTTCGTGACCGCGCGCGAGGGCCTGCTCGACGACCGGATGGCGGCCGCCCACGATGTCCAGGCCGTCGCTGTCGTCGACCACGGGGCGCACCCAGCCCGAGTCCGCGGCCACCTTCGCCAGCGAGAGCAGCACATCGGCTTCGGCGGCAGCGGCGGCGCACGCGCGCAGCAGCGTGGAGGCCGCCAGCACCTGCGTGACCAGCTCGTCGAAGATGCCGCGCTCCAGGCCCGCCCGGCGCTCCTCGGCGGACAGGACCTTGCTCTCGTGCTCGGCCAGCGCGGGCGTGATGAACCGCTCGGCGCCCACGGTGCTGCTGCGGCGCTGGTAGTCGGCGGGCACCGCGTGCAGGTTGGCCTTGGTGATCTCGATGTAGAAGCCGAAGACCTTGTTGTAGCGGACCTTGAGCGAGCCGATGCCCGTGCGCGATTTCTCGTGCGCCTCCAGGGCGGCGATGGCCGCGCGGCCGCCCTGGGCCAGGTCGACGAGCTCGTCCAGGTCGGCGCGATATCCGGCGCGGATGAAGCCCGGCTCCCGGCCCGCGGGCACTTCATCAGCGAGGGCGCTCACGAGCAGCGATGTCAGGGTCGTCAGCGCAGCGAGCGGCGGCGCCAGGAACTTGAGGCGCTCCGAGGAGCAGCGCGCGAGCAGCCGCGAGAGCTCCGGCATCTGCACGAGCGACGCGCGCAGGCCCGCGAGATCGCGCGGAGTTCCCTGCCCCACGGCCAGGCGGCCCAGCAGGCGCTCCAGATCGAGCACGCCGCGCAAGGACCCGGCCAGCTCCTCCCGCAGCACGGCCTGGTTCGAGAGCTCGTCGATCGCGTCCTGACGCGCCGCGATCTGCGGCAGGGACAAGAGCGGCGCGCCGATCCAGCGCTTGAGCAGGCGGCCACCCGCGGCCGTGTGCGTGCGGTCGAGCACCGAGAGCAGCGTGGCCTGCGCGCGGCCGTCCGGTCCCTCGAAGAGCTCCAGATTGCGCACCGCCGCCGGATCGAGCCACAGCGCCTGCGCGGGCTGCTCCACCTGCACCTTGACGATGTGCCGCGCGGCCGACCGCTGCGTCTCCTGCACGTAGGCCAGCGCCTCGGCGCACGCGATCGTCTCCAGCGAACCGTGCGTCAGGCCCAGCCCCTCGAGCGTGCCCAGGTTCAGGTGCTTGCGCAGGTGGTTCTCGGCCGACAGCCCGTCGCGGAACGGCCGCGGCTCCAGGCGCAGGCACTGCGCGGCCTTCTGCAGCTCGGCGGCGCGCGGCGACTGCGCCAGCGACTCGTCGATCAGCACCTCGCGCGGCCGGGCCCGCGACAGCTCATCCAGCGCGGCCTCCCACGGCATCGACGGCAGCGCGCGCAGCTCGCCGGTGGACGCATCGAGCAGCGCGATCGAGACCAGCGGCTCGGCCTTCTTCTTCTCCTGCACGGCCACGGCCGCGAGCAGCAGGGCCTCCCGCGCTGGAAGCGCATCGTCGTCGACCAGCGTGCCCGGCGTGACGAGGCGCACGATCTCGCGCTTCACCAGCGTCTTGCCGGGCCCCGGCGCCTCCATCTGGTCGCAGATGGCCACCTTGTGCCCCGCCGCCACGAGGCGCGCGATGTAGCCCTTGGCCGCGTGGAACGGCACGCCCGCCATCGGCACGCGATCGTCGCCCTTGGAGCGCGCCGTCAGCGTGATCCCGAGCAGCTCGCTGGCGATCTTCGCGTCGTCGAGGAAGAGCTCGTAGAAGTCGCCCAGCCGGAACATCAGCAAGGCGTCCTTGGCCTGCGCCTTGGCCTCGAAGTACTGCCGCATCATGGGCGTCGCGGCCACCTCGGGCGGCGCGCTCGTCACGGCCGGTTCACGTGCCTCGGACACGCGCACGTTCTAGCACCTCCGCGAGGGTCGCTGCGGAGCTAGTTGATGCACCCGCTCGCGCGCCCGAGGGCGTCGTTCGAGGCCTGGACGGTGATGTCCTTGCCGTTGTTGGAGATCACCGCCTGTGCCGCGTGCCAGGTCTGGTTCTCGGTCAGCAGGTGCTGCGTGGTGAGCTGCAGCACGCCGTTGACCCACACGCGCACGGTGGCGGTGGCCGGGCCGAACGAGTT
>JAFEBC010000085.1 GCA_018266095.1 Deltaproteobacteria bacterium | reverse complement strand
CGCCAGGAGCAGCCGGAGAGACCGCCGCATCGAGCGCGTCATTGATTCGGCGCCCGCGCGAGGCCCGTCGAGTACTGGCCCGTGGTGTCGAAGCCCGCGTAGTACATGTTCCAGGTGCTGCCATCGAGGAACACCGACGGCGTGGTCAGGCCGCCTGAGTCGAAGCTGCCGGCCGCGCCCACCGTGAGCGCCTCGCCGACGGGTCCGGGCTGCGTGATCTTCACCCAGGTGATGCCGTCGTTCGACTCCGCGTAGCCGATGACGCCCTTGCTCGGACCGCCGAACGCGCCCGGCGCCTGGCAGCCGCGGTACCACATTCGATAAAGCTGGTCGCGCTCCTTGACGACGCTGGGCTGATACGCGCACGCCACGTCGAACGCGCCCGTGGGCCCGAGATCGAGCACCGCGCCGCCCACGAGCTTGCCCGGGTGCTTGGTCCAGTGCCGCGCGTCGGTCGAGGTGGCGAGCGCCACGCGCCAGAAGTTCCCGGAGTCGTTCGCCGAGTAGTACATCTTGTAATCATTGGTGTCTTTGATGACCCACACGTAGCCGACCTGCTGCTCGTCGATGGCGCCGGGGTCGCCCAGCGGGAGCACCGAGCCGTCCGGGCCGGGGCCGTCGTTCATCTTGGTGAAGGCCACGCCGTCGGTCGACTCCGCGTAGCCGATGCGCCGGTTGAGGGCCAAGGTGCCGCTGGGGCAATTGAACGGCTTGGTGCTGCCGTTGTACCACATTCGATAAGTATTTCCGTCCTTGAGCACGAACGGCCGGTACGTCAGGTAGGAGTCGAAGTGGCCATCAGCGCCGTTGTCGAGGATTGCGCCGCCCGTCAGCGCGCCCGGCACGCGCGTGAAGTTGACCCCGTCCGTCGAGGTGGCGAGGCCGATGCGCCAGTGCGCGCTGTTGATGCCCGCGCAGGTGCCGAAGGTGTCGGCGCCGCCGTAGTAGAGGCGGATCTGGTCGCCGTCCTTGAACGCCGAGACGGTGAAGTTGGCCTTCTCGTCGAACGCGCCCGCCGCGCCCAAGGTCATCAGCGAGCTGTTGAGTCCGCTTCCGGACACCTTGGTCCAGACGAGCGGCTCGAGCGGGGCCGTGGTCGACGAACAGTGGACGAGCGCCATCGGCGCTGCCAGGAGCAGCGCAGCTCGGGTGAGAGTGTTCATGGCCCTAGTACCCGCTGCCGCCGCCACCACCGCCGCCGCCGCTGGCAGGCGAGCTGACGCTGACGGTGCCGGCGAACGCCGTGTTCGTGGGGTTCAAGCCGTCGCTGTAGTTGCAGGTCTTGGGGCCCGCCAGCGTGGCCGTGAACGTCTGACCCTTGGTGAGCGTGCCGCTCGTCATGTCCGAGCACGACGACTGGATTTGATGGCTCGCCGTGTCGTTGTTGGTGAAGGTGACGCTGCCGCCGCTGGGCAGCGTGATGTTGGCCGGCGAGAACCCGCTGGCGCTGATGGCGATCTGGGCTCCGGTGGGTGCGTCGGTGCCCCCGCACGCGACGAGAGCGAGGACGACAAGTCCGAGGGCGATTCGCATGGTCTAAACCCCTTTGCGACGGGCGCCGAGAGCACCCGTTTTGTCCGGCCGGCACCCAAGGGAGATCATGGGCAGATGCTTGGATGCCAAGCAACGGTCCGAGATTCACTCAAGCCCTGAGAATGAGACTCGGAATCACCCGTGACGTCAAGCAATCAACACGTTGGAAAATCGTGTGAGACGTGGAAAACACCAATCCTTGAGGTATCTTGCATGAGCTCACGCCCGAATGTCCGACTCGCCCTCCTCGCCCTCTTGTGCGCAGGGGCCGCCAACGCCGCCCCGCGCACGTTCGAGGTCGACTCCGCCGCCAGCACCGCCGAGGCGCACGTGGGCAAGACGGGCCTCGCGAGCTTCGCCGGTCACGAGCACCTGGTGGTGGCCAAGGCCTTCTCCGGCCAGGTCGTCTTCGACGACGCCGCGCCGGGCGCCTCGACGGTCGCGCTCACCATCGACGCCAGCTCGCTCAAGGTGAGCACCGAGCTCGAGCCCGAGGGCGACGCGGTTCAGGTCGAGGAGCGCATGCGCGGCGCCACCGTGCTCGACATCGCGAAGTTCGCCACCATCGGGTTCAAGTCGACCGCCGTGAGCGGCAAGCAGACCGGGCCGGGCAAGTTCGACCTCAGCGTCACGGGCGCGTTCTCGCTGCACGGCGTGTCCAAGGCGTTCACGATCCCCGTGACGCTCGCGCTCAAGGGCAACGCGCTCACCGCCTCGGGCAGCATGGAGGTGAAGCAGACCGACTTCGGCATCACGCCGACCACCGCCGCAGGCGGCATGGTGAAGGTCGAGGACACCGTCGTGCTGACGTTCGCGATCGTGGCGAAGGTGAAGGCGCCCTGAGGAGACTTTGGTGAGTCGCCTGGGGATCGAACCCAGGACCCTCGGCTTAAAAGGCCGGTGCTCTACCATCTGAGCTAGCGACTCCCTCGGCCCTCCGTACCATGAGGCGCGGCCTCGCGCACGTGACACGAACGGGCCCGGAAAAGCGTCTGAGACCTGGCATCCAGCCGCACCCGGACCTGGCATCCAGCCGCACCCGGAAAAGCGTCTGAGACCTGGGCATCCAGCGACCTGGCATCCAGCCGCCGACCTGGCATCCAGCCGCCAGACGGCTCCCGAGACTCCAGGAGGTGTGCACCGACAGGATCTGCGGTGCGCCCCGGACCCACATGTGCGCGATCGTTGAATTCAGGGCACTTCCGCGAGGCGGGCGCGCGGCAGACTCTGTGCAATTCCAGCGGGCACAGGCGCACCGCAGGCGGCGGGGCGCACCGGAGGCGGTCATGGACGCAGGCCACGACGCGGTGCAGGAGTTTCTCGACGACGTGCTCGAGCACTTCGAGGACGCCTTCTACGGGCTCTCTTGCGACAACGAGACGCTGCAGTGCACGCGCTCGTGCGGGCCGCAGCTCGTCGAAGAAGGCGCGCCGTTCTGGGCCTTCGAGCCGGCGGTCTACCAGCCCTGATCGTGCAGGCGCTGCAGGAGCGTCTTGTAGAACTTCGCGTGGTCGAAGTCGGGCGTCGCGCCGAGCGGCTGTCCGACTTCACCCAGGTGGCAGGCGGTCAGCGTGCCCTGGAACTGTCCCCAGTGGGCGCTCGCCTCGGGGATGAGCCCGTCCGACTCGATGTGGTTCGCGTTGAGCATGAGCCAGCTCGTCAGGAGTGACGGGTCGAGCCAGCCGTTGCCGCTGCCGATGCCGAACGGCGTGGCGCGGCCTGACCAGCTCCAGTAGGTGACGCCCGGCGCGTCCGGGATCTGCGCGTTGAAGCGCGCCATCGCCTTGGTGGTCATCTCTTCCGTGCCCGCGAGCGACCAGCCGACCACGTTCAGCACCACGTCGGTGGCGTGCGCGACCGAGCCGGGCAGGATGCCGAAGATGATGTCCGCGACCTGCGTGCCGTGGTGCGGCGTGCCGATGGTGATGAGCGCCCTGGTGCGCGAGGCGTAGCCGAGCTGCGTGATGAGGTAGCGCGCGTCGAGGCCGCCCTGCGAGTGGGCCACGATGACGAGCGGGCCGTCGATGCGGTCGAGCTGCGACTTGAGCTCGTTGGCGCGCTCTTCGATCGAGTTCATCGAGGAGAGCTCGGCCACGTAGACCTTCGCGCCCTGCGCGCGCCAGGCGCCGGGCACTTGGAAGAAGTAATCGACGCCGAGGATCTTCTTGAAGCCGCCGCTGCCGTGCACGAGGACGATGGTGGCCTCGGGCGCGTGCGGGTTTGGGTTGGGCGTCGAGGTGGTCGCGCCGCCGCCGGTGTTGCCAGAGCCGCTCGAGGGGCCCGTGCCGCCGTCGGTGCCAGACGGCGTGCTGGTGCTCGCGGACGAGCCGGGGTCGGTGTTCGACGTCCCGTCATTCGCGCCGGTGCCGCCAGAGGAGCCTTCGTCG
>JAFEBC010000859.1 GCA_018266095.1 Deltaproteobacteria bacterium | reverse complement strand
GGCGCTGACGAGACCGGCCTTGTTGAGGAACACGACCATCCGGTCGAGGCCGACCTGGCGGGCGAGCAGGACGTGCTCGCGGGTCTGCGGCATCGGGCCGTCGACCGCGCTGACCACGAGGATGGCGCCGTCCATCTGCGCCGCGCCGGTGATCATGTTCTTCACGTAGTCGGCGTGGCCGGGGCAGTCGACGTGCGCGTAGTGGCGCTTCTCCGACTCGTACTCGACGTGCGAGGTCGCGATCGTCAGGATCTTGGTCGCGTCGCGGCGGCCCTGCGAGGCCGAGGCCTTGGCCACTTCGTCGTACGGGACGAACTTGGACCAGCCCATGTCGGCCGACACCTTGGTGAGGGCGGCGGTCAGGGTGGTCTTGCCGTGGTCGACGTGGCCGATGGTGCCGACGTTGACGTGCGGCTTCTTGCGCTCGAACTTTTCCTTCGACATTGCGCTTCTCCTGGCAGGACCAGCCTCAAAGCCGGTCTGGTGATGGTGCTAGGCCTTGGCCTTCAAGGCGTGGTCTTGAGACAGAACGAAAGGGGCGGCGCTAATACGATGATCCGCGCGGGAATGCAACTGCGATGTCGCGGAAACCAGGCGCTCACGAAGATCTTCCGGCAGGCAGGCGCCGACCCGGAGCACAGGGACTGCATTCTCCGAGTGGGGCTGCGAGAAGGAAGAGACCACGGGAGGAACCTGTGTGCTGGGCTCGCCAGACTGCGGCGGAGGCCCTGCGTGCGGGGTGACGGGACTGCCTGAGAAAGAACCGGAACAGCGAGGGCGCGGTGTGTACAGAACCTGCCGCGGGATGTCAAGAGCGGTCACGCGCAAGTTGTCGGATCCCTCGCCAGCGAGGCCGTTCCCAGAGTGAAAATGACCTGAGTGTCGTACCCCCTCTGTAGTGTTCGCGGCATGGCTGTTGAGCCCCACGATTGCCTCGCCCCGCTCCTGCGCCACCACGGCTTTCCAGAGCCGCGGTGCGCCTCGGAGTGCCCGCCGGGATGGTTGCCGATCGTGGGCGACTTGCTGCGCGGGCTGGGCGAATTGAGGTGGCGCCGGATCGAGCAAATCAAAGAGAAATTCGGGGGCTTGCGGGTCTATCTCGCGGCCAGCCGTTCACCGCATCAGGCGGCCGCGCACGAGCTGGTCGAGGCAGCCGTCAGGCGCGCGGCACAGACGTGCGCCGTCTGTGGCCGCCGCGGTTGGCTGCGCCGCAATCTCCGTTGGATCCAGACCTTGTGCGCGCCGTGCTGGAGGCACGCGCTCGCTCGAGAGAAGGAGCGGCCGAGATGATCCCGGCCCTGCTCCTAGCTCATGCCCCGGCTGCGCGACACGAGGCCCTCGCCCACGTGGCTGGGCACGGGCGCGTAGTGATGGAACTGCATCGTGTACGTGGCGCGCCCCTCGGTGGCCGAGCGCAGGCTCGTCGAGTAGCCGAACATCTCTGCGAGCGGCACGTCGGCCTGGATGACCTGCATGCCGTGCCGCGGCTCCATGCCGTTGATCTTGCCGCGCCGGCTCGACAAATCGCCGATGACGCCGCCCATGAACTGCTCGGGGACCACCACCTCGCAGGCCATGATCGGCTCCATCAGCACCGGGCCGGCCTTGTTCGCGGCGTCCTTGAAACCCAAGGATCCCGCGATCTTGAAGGCCATCTCGTTCGAGTCGACGTCGTGGAAGCTGCCGTCGAAGAGCTCGACCTCGACGTCCACCATCGGGTAGCCCGCGAGCACGCCGCCGTCCAGAGCCTCGCGCACGCCCTTCTCGATGGGGCTGACGAACTCCTTGGGGATGACGCCGCCGACGAGGCTGTTGATGAAGATGAAGCCCTTGCCCTGCGCGGCCGGCCGCACCTTGAGCCAGCAGTGGCCGTACTGGCCGCGGCCGCCGGTCTGGCGCACGTACTTGCCCTCGCCCGTGGCCTCCTGCGTGACCGTCTCGCGGTAGGCCACCTGCGGCTTGCCGATGTTGGCGTCGACCTTGTACTCGCGCTTCATGCGGTCGACGATGATCTCGAGGTGCAGCTCGCCCATGCCGGCGATGATGGTCTGGCCGGTCTCGGGGTGCGTCGACACGCGGAACGACGGGTCTTCCACCGCGAGGCGCTGCAGCGCGGTGATCATCTTGTCCTGGTCGGCCGTGGACTTGGGCTCGACGGCGATGTCGATGACCGGGTTCGGGAAGTCCATCTTCTCGAGGATGATGGGGTCGTCCGCGTCGCAGAGCGTGTCGCCGGTGGTGGCGCCCTTGAGGCCGACGATGGCGCCGATGTCGCCGGCGAGGATCTCCTGAATCTCTTCGCGCTTGTTCGCGTGCATGCGCAAGAGGCGACCGATGCGCTCGCGCTTGCCCTTGATGCTGTTCCACACCGTGCCGCCGCTCTCGAGGCGGCCCGAGTACACGCGCACGAACGTGAGCTGGCCCACGAACGAGTCGGCCATGATCTTGAACGCCAGGCCCGCGAAGGGCGCGTCGTCCTTGGGCGGGCGCGCTTCGTCACCCTTGCCGTCGGGGCGGTGGCCGATGACGGGCGGGATGTCGAGCGGGCTCGGCAGGTAGTCGACGACGGCGTCCAGGATCTTCTGCACGCCCTTGTTCTTGAAGGCGGTGCCGCAGATGACCGGGAAGCACTTGAGCGCGATGGTGCCCTTGCGGATGGCGCGGTTGAGCGCGGCCACCGGGACGTCCTTGCCGTCGAGGTAGGCCGAGATGGCCTCGTCGTCGTACTCAGCGACGGACTCGAGCAGCTTGGTCCGGTACTCGTCGGCCAACTCCTTGAATTCAGGAGGGATGTCAGAGGCGACGATCTTCTCGCCCTTCTCGCCCTCGAAGCGGAGGGCCTTCATCAGCACGAGGTCGATGACGCCACTGAATGTATCTTCGGCGCCCATCGGGACCTGGATGCAGACGGCGTTCGCGCCCAGGCGGTCGTGCAGCGTGCGCACCGACATGAAGAAGTCGGCGCCGATGCGATCCATCTTGTAGATGAAGCAGATGCGCGGGACCTCGTCCTTGTCGGCCTGGCGCCAGACGGTCTCGGACTGCGGCTCGACGCCGTTGACCGCGTCGAACACCGCGCAGGCGCCGTCGAGGACGCGCAGGGAGCGCTCGACCTCGATGGTGAAGTCGACGTGTCCGGGCGTGTCGATGATGTTGATCGAGTGGCGGCCGCGCGTGTCGCCCTCGGGCGGCCAGAAGCAGGTGGTGGCGGCGGCGGTGATGGTGATGCCGCGCTCCTGCTCCTGCTCCATCCAGTCCATCACGGCGGTGCCCTCGTGGACCTCGCCGATCTTGTACGAGACGCCCGTGTAGAACAGGATGCGCTCGGTGGTCGTGGTCTTGCCCGCGTCGATGTGAGCCATGATGCCGATGTTGCGGCATCGCTCGAGGGGATTGGTGCGGGCCACGGGAGCGTCCTTCGCGTCGTCTGTGAGGGTGAAAAGCGCGGCGGATGTAGTCTGGCGGGTGCGGCGTGTCAAGGTGGCGGGGCCTCGCGCGCAGCGATAGGTTTCGTGCATGGGGGCAGTCCACGTCGCGCTCGATGTGCTCGCCGTGTTCGTCACGGCATACGTCGTGTTGTGCTTCCTGACGGCGGCGGCAGGGATCCAGATCGTGGTCGGAGGCCTGTACGTCTGGCGTGCTGACAAGCCGAGCGCGCTGCGAGGGAATTGGCTGCTGGTCGAATGGCTCGCGGGGTGCGTGAATCCGCTGCTGTACATGCTGTTCCTCCACAACGTGTTGGTGCGCGTGGGGAGCGGGATGGAAGGGCCCCTGTGGGTCGGCCTCGAATGGACGGCCCTCGTCTCCTTCTGGGTCCTGCGCTTCACGTACTACGACCTTGCGTCCCTCCATCCACGCGTGGCGCTCCGCGCGGTGAGCGCCAGCACGCTGCTCGCGGCGATGGTCTGCCTGGGGCGGCTGTGCGTGGACATGCTCGGCGGCAGCAAGCCTCTGGCCTGGGGAGACGCCGTCTTGGCGCTGCCGACGCTCTGTGCGCTGTATCTGGTACCGGCGGCCATCGCGTTGCGCTACTTCGTGGCGTCCCTCGATGAGCGGCGCCTGGAACGGAGCGAGTTCGTGCTCGGGGTCGCGCCCCGCTTCGCGCTCCCCGGTGTGGTCGCCATGATCGGCCTGTCGTCCGCGGCGCTCTGGCAGCCTTCGGAGGCTGTGACGCGCGCGCGGGTGCTCGCCGTCGCTGACGACATCGTTCGGGCGGGCCAGGCGAGCGGAGTCGATCCGGCGTTGATCGCGGCGATCGCATTCGTCGGGCAGCGGCAACACCAGCGCCCCCTGCGGGAGCAGGTCGAAGAGCTCGGGGCGCGGCTGGTGGAGGCCGAACAGACGTTTGGCGTGGACGTCGAGAGCTCGGTCGGCCTCGCGCAGATCAAGCCGGACACGCTGCGGCAGGCGCAGCGATACATCTATGGCGCCTACGTGCCCAAACGAGCCGCGCGGCGGATGTGGAACAATCCGGAGTGGCCGTCCGTGCGAGTCCGCCAGATGCCGCCGGGAGAGGTGAACAAGGACGTGTTCGACGTGCTGCTGGACGACCGCCAGAACGTGCACGCGGCGGGGCTCGTGTTGGAGATGTACGCACAGCAGTGGCGTGCGGTGGCTCCGCAGTTCGCCATCGACAGGCGGCCGGACATCCTGGCGACGCTGTACCAGATCGGGGCGGAGCATTCGCATCCCAAGGCGGACCCGGAGGCGAACCAGTTCGGACGCGATGTGGTTGCTGCGATGCAGGAGCCTTGGCTGCAGAAGGCGTTCGCGCTGGAGTGCAGGCCGTGAGCGAGGTTGACTCGACTGCGCGCGTTGAAGAGCATGCGGACATGCGTTGTTGGGCCGTCGTCCTGGTGACGGGTGCGTTCGCGCTCGCGGCCTGCGGGTCGAACAGCCCCGTCCCCTGCTCTCCCGGCGCGTGCGCCACTGTCGCCGGCGACTACACGCAGTCCATGATCGCGAACCACAAGGACTGCGGCGGCGGCCACTCGCTCGACGTGTCGGCCGAGACGTTCCACTCGCACCTCGTGCAGACGGACGCGCAGCTCCAGCTCCAGACGAGCTCGTTCGTGGGCAACATGAACGGGACGCTGCACGCGGACGGGTCGGCGGAGTTCGGGCCGGCGCCGGCGGTGGCGGTGGATGAGTCGGGCGGCGGCGGGGACGAGCCCGGGAAGCTCTACCTCAGCGGCTGGTTCGCGAGCGACAACCTGAACCTCGCGCCGTTCGAGGGTACGTACGTGTTCATCGCCGACGACACGGGCTGCGAGATCGATTCGCGCGTGACCTGGCGCTGACGCCCGGCTCGTCTGCTCGCCCTACCCGCCCCAGCTCAGCGCGGGGTGCACGTTGACGCCGATGGTGAGGCTGTTCCAGTAGACGGTGTAGCCGCCGCTCGAGGTGCTGCGGTCGCTCTGGGCGTCGAGGTAGAACGTGCCCAAGAGCGGCATCTGCAGGCGGTAGGCGACCACGAGGCCGAGCCAGGAGTTGAGCGCGTACTCGCCGGTGGCGCCGAAGGACACGAAGCCGCCCGACATGCCGTACGCGCCGCTGGCGATGCTGGCGTGGCCGAAGCCGAACTCGAGGCCGAGGTCGACGGGCGGCGGGGCGTCCATGGCCTTGAGCGGGTAGCCGGTCAGGCGCAAGCCCATCAGGCCGGCGCGGCCGGAGTGAGGCCAGAAGGCGGTGGTGACGCTGGCCTCGAAGGCGAAGGCGCCGAGGAAGCGCATCCCGGCGTGCACGTCGATGGCGTCGCGGAGCTTGCCGTCGAAGTCGCGGGTGAAGGCCTGCGCGTAGTGGTCGAGGTCGAAGTCGGGGTTGCCCGAGATGAGGCGCTGCGGGTCGGCGCCGAAGAGGCCGAGGCCGGCGGTGAGGCCGGCGACGAAGTCGATGCGCTTGGGCGCGGGCGGGGTGAGGACGCCCTTGGCGTGCTGGCCGGACCAATCGCTGGGATCGTCGTGGGGACGCGCGGGGGCAGGCGCGGGCGCGTCGGGGTCCTTGGGTGTGCCGCTGGTGGGCTCGAAGTCGCCGCGCGGGCCGGAGGGGAAGGCCGTGGGCGCGGGAGGGGCTGCGTCGCGGGCGAGGGGTGAGGCGCCAGGGGTTGGTCCGGGGGTTGGTCCGGAGGCGGGTGCGGCTGCGCGAGGGGCAGTCGCGGCCGCGGGGGAGTCCTGCGTGCCGTCGACCACCTGGTAGGCGATGAGCTCGGCCGTGTGGCTCAGCTTGCCGCCGGCGGGCACGGTCTCGCGCGCGTAGACGACGAGGCCGCCCAGGCGCCGGGAGACGTCGAGCGAGAGCCGCGTGGCGCCGCCGTCCAGGTGCTCGATCTCGAGCTTGCCGATGAACTCGGCGTCCTGCTGGCGCGCGACGACCTTGAGATGTCCGGTCTCCTTGAAGGCGCTCTTCAAGAGGTCGACGATGGCCTTGTCGCGGCCGCTGGCCTGCGAGACGAGCGCGATCGACTTCGGAGCCTCGGCCCAGGAGGCCCCGCTCGTGAGGCACACGGCGAGTGCGAGCGCGCAGCGGTGCATGGATCCCCGAAGGCGACGGTAAGCGGAGGCGAGACGCGGGTCAAACGGGCGGCGTATGCTCGCGCGCATGCGAGTGAGCGCGTGGGTGGCGGCGGTGGTCGGGATCCTGTGCTGCGCGTGCGCGGGACAGACGCAGACCGTGACGCAGACGCAGGCAACGGCGCAGGCACCGGCGCGAACG
>JAFEBC010000858.1 GCA_018266095.1 Deltaproteobacteria bacterium | reverse complement strand
GTGCACGATGGCGACGCCCACCGTCTGCGCCTGCGAGAGCCGCGTCGGCACCGCGCGCGTGATGCAGCCGAGCGCGCACGCACAGAGCGCGAGCACGAGTGAGCGCAGCACTGCTGCGACCGCAGTACCAGGCTGCCGAAAGGCAGCCCGGCCAGGAGTCTGGCCGTCAGCGGAAGGAGGCTCATCGAGCTTGCTCGATGAGGGAACCGCAGGTTCCTCCAACGGTCTAGTGCTGCGGCTCGGCAGCTTCGAAGGATCGCCAGGCGTCGGTCGCAGCACTAGAACCACCCCTCGGCTTCGACCGAGACCACGTGGTGCCAGTGGCGCTCCACACTCGGGAACTGGTTGTACTGATCCAGGCTGTCCACGAACGAGTTGCCCCACGCGGCCTGCATGTTCGAGTACTGCACGCCGTAGAGCACGCGCAGCGACGGCCGGTTGTAGATGCCGCGCCCGCCCGGATTGAACACGAAGCCTAACTTGCCCTGCCAGGTGTTGCGGCGATCCGTGTCGCCGTACTCGAGGCCGCGCGTGTCCGATTGGCCCGCGGTCGAGGTGAAGATCGAATCGTAGTGCTCGCGCCAGAGGTTGCCGTTGAGGCTCTTCTCGGTGGCCACGCTCGACTCGACGAGCAAGTGCACCGTCTTGGTCAGGTACGTCTGCACGCGCAGGACGGTCGAGAGCGTGAAGCGGTTGTCCTCGCCGGAGCCGACGGTGTTGTCGCCGTTGAAGTCGCGCCCGAAGAGCACGCCCCAGGCGGCGTCGATCAGATCGGGCACCAGCGTGAGCTGCATCTCGTTGCCCACCTGCGCGCTCAGGCGCTCATCGGTGAGCTGCTGGATGTAGAGGTCGAACGTGCGGCCCTGGTACGTCTCGGTGGTCATGTTCTGCGGGTGCAGCTTCTGCACGTTGCCCTGCAGCGTGTTCCACTTGAGCGGCCCCAGATTTCCGAAGCCGAGATAGCCGACGAGCTTCCACGACATCGCGCTGGTGGCGACGGGCTTGGGGAAGTCGTCGAGCGCGCCCGGGTTGTTGGCGTTGGCGAGCGCGTACTGCTGCACGACTTCGTGGCGCAGATAGTCCGCGTAGTTGATGCCCGGCGTGTAGTGCGGCGCGAAGCGATTGCCGCTCACCTCGGGCTCGTAGCGAAGCTGCGCGCCGAGACCGAGCTCGACGCCCTTGAGCGGACGCACGCGCGCGAAGGCGCCGCCCGAGAGCACGGGAGCGTAGTCGGCGCCGTGGATGTTGAAGCCCGCGGCGCCGAAGCCCAGGAGCAGGTCCGCGCGCTCGCTCTGCCAGAGCGCGGAGATGCCCACGGTGTCGTCGAAGAGCTGCGCGGGGCGCGCGTCGTAGAGGCCGAGATCGCCGGGGTACGAGAGGAGCGAGCCGATCTGCCACGTCACGTGCTCGAGCAGGATGTTGCCGGCCTGCACGAACAGCTGCGACACGCGGAAGTCGCCGAGCTTGCCCTTGCTGATGTTGCTGTCGCCGAGCGAGCTGCCCTCGATGCGCACGTTCACGGCGCCCCACGGATCGCCCGCGGAGACGTCGCTCTGCAAGAGGTTCAGGCGCATCTGGAGCATGCCGTACGGGCCTTCATTCAAGAGGCGCCCGTAGAGATCGCTGAAGCCCAACTGCCCGCTGCCGCCCTGCAGATCCGGGCGCGCCATGATGCGGTAGTAGCCGCCCGCGCTGAAGCGATCCGGCTGCACCTCGGCGCGCGCGGTGCCCGCGGTGAACGTCGCGAGCGCGAACATCAGCAGAGCCAGTGCGCGCAGACGAGCTGAGTTCACTGCGCCTCCTCGAGCACCACGATCGAGCGCGTGGCCACGCCGTACGAGCCCGCGATCGGCGCGCGGTTCGACAGCGCGATGTTCTGCGAGGTGTGCGTGTCGAGCGAGTTCGCCGAGAGGTACGCCGCCGTGTCGAACGACTGCTGCGTGTCGAGCACGCGCTCCCACGCCACGCCCGAGGGCAGCGTGAAGTTCACCTGCCCGCCCTCCATGTTGATGAGGATCGCGAGCTGCTTGCCCTTGGTCGAATCATAGAAGTGCATCATCAGGTGCTTGCCGTTCCAGTTCGGCGCGCCCGTGTTCGTCTCGTTCTTCCACGAGAACGGCGCGGTGCTGCCGTAGTCGCTCGCGGCGAAGGCATACGCGTGCGACGCGCGAAATTGAGTCAGCTTGCGCACGAAGTCGTGCATGCGCGTCTTCTCGTCGTTCGCCTGCCACGCGCCCCAGTCGTACCAGTTGTAGGGATTGTCCGACTCGGTCGAGTACGCGTTGTTGTTGCCGAGCTGCGTGCGCATCCACTCGTCGCCGCCGAGGATCATCGGCGTGCCCTGCGCGACCATCATGGCCGTGAACAGGTTGCGCATGAGCTGCCGCTTGAAGTCCTCGGCGCCCTGGCCCCAGTCGCGTGAGCGGTTGTTGCTCTCGCCGTCGTCGCGCGTGCAGAAGGGCGAGTTGGGCGAGTCGCAGCAGACGGGGTTGAGCGGGCCGCAGCCGTTGAGCTTCTGGTTGTACGAGAACACGTCGTACATGGTGAAGCCGTCGTGCAC
Organism: Deltaproteobacteria bacterium; assembly: GCA_018266095.1. Classification (GTDB taxonomy): domain Bacteria; phylum Myxococcota; class Myxococcia; order Myxococcales; family 40CM-4-68-19; genus CAIWCD01. The sequence goes on along the minus strand of JAFEBC010000858.1, from coordinate 1,081 downwards.
GGTGACGAAGTTGATCGAGTTGTACGGACGGCGCCCGTTCCAGTGGAACCAGTCGTACGAGCCGGTGAGCAGGAAGCCGCCGTCGCCGCCCGGGCCCTCTTGCGACGAAAGGTTCCACGAATCGTTGTTCACGAACGCGCGCCACCAGTCGCGGAAGCGCCCGTTCCACTCGGACCAGCCCGTGCCGCCCTTGCTCGTCGACGCCGGAAAGCCGCTCACGAACGCGCCGTACAGCGACCACGGCTCGGCGATGATGCGCGTGTTGTAGCGCTGCAAGACGGGGTCATCGATGATCGCCTGCGTGACCTGGTTCGCGGGATCGAACGAGTTGTAGTTCTTGTCCTGCTCCGCGAGGATCGGCGCGAGGTCGAAGCGGAAGCCGTCGACGTGCATCTCCGTCGCCCAGTAGTGCAGGCTGTCCAGGATGAGCCGCTTCATCGGCGTGTTGTTGCAGCGGGTCTCGTCGCCGACGCCGGTGTTGTTCCAGTACGTCTGGTTGTCGGGCGAGAGCGCGTAGTAGCCGGAGTTGTCGAGGCCGCGGAACGAGTAGAGGCCCGCGACTTCTTTCGGATCGTAGTTGCCCAGGTTGCCCGGGTCGGGGCTGTTGTTGAGCGCGATCTTGTCGCGCCAGAGGCCGCCCTCGCCGGTGTGGTTGTAGACGACGTCGAGGATCACCTCGAGCCCGCGCTTGTGCAGCTCGTCCACCATCCACTTGAACTCGTCCATCGGCATGCCGGGCCGCGTGTCCGACGAGTACGTGAGCTCCGGCGCGAAGAAGCCGAGCGTCTGGTAGCCCCAGTAGCCGCCGTCGAGCGGCTTCTCCATCACGGGGAGCAACTCCACCGCGGTGATGCCGAGGTCCTTGAAGTAGTCGGCCTTCTCGCCGAGGCCGCGGTACGTACCCGGGTGCTCGACGCCGCTCGCGGGGCTGGCGGTGAAGCCCTTCGGGTGCACCTCGTAGATGATGAGGTCCTGCCAGTCGTGGCCCTTGTGCGTCGTGGTCTGGCGGGCCGCGCGCCACGCGGTCTCGTTGTCGCTCCATTGGTACGCGCTCTTGACCACCACCGATTTCATGGCCACC
>JAFEBC010000857.1 GCA_018266095.1 Deltaproteobacteria bacterium | reverse complement strand
GTTCATGCGCGTGGCCGACGAGGTGCGTGCGTCGGTGCGCTCGTCGACCTCCACCTCGATGTCGGTGTCGGCGATGCACGACCTGGTGGCGCGGCTGCGCGCTGAGCTATCGCCGGCCGAGCAGACGCTGCTCATCTTGCGCATCGATCGCGAGCTCTCCTGGAAGGAGGTCGCGTCGGTGATGGCGGCCGAGGGCGAGGACGTCGATCCGGCTGCGCTGCGCAAGCGCTTCGAGCGGCTGCGCGTGCGCATCGCAGAGCGGGTGGCCGAGGAGAAGGCGAAGCGCAAGAAGTGATCGCGGAGGGGCAACATGTCGACGGACGACACCGGCAAGAGCTTCGACGCCGACGAGATCATGGCTGCGCTCGCGAAGGCGCCGGAGCGCACGCTCGGTGAGGTGAAGTCGGGCCTGACGGGTGAGGCGCCGGGCGCTGCGCCCGCGCGGGTGGCGTTGACGCAGGGGAGCCACGCGGGCCGCTTCGTCATCGAGGCGCGGCTGGGCGCGGGCGGCATGGGCGTCGTCTTCTCGGCGAAGGATCCCGAGCTCGATCGGCGCGTGGCCATCAAGCTGCTGCACCCGGGCCGCGGGCAGATGGAGCAGGAGACGCGCATCCTCGCCGAGGCGCGCGCGCTGGCGGCGCTGTCGCATCCGAACGTGGTCACCGTCTTCGAGGTCGGCACCTGCGAGGCAGGGCTCTTCATCGCCATGGAGCTGGTCGAGGGCACCACGCTGCGCCAGTGGCTGCTCGCCGAGCGGCGTCCGTGGCGCGAGGTGCTGAACGCGTTCGTCGAGGCGGGGCGCGGGCTGGCGGCGGCGCACGCGGCCGGGATCGTGCACCGCGACTTCAAGCCCGAGAACGTGCTGGTGGGCAACGACGGCCGCGTGCGCGTCACCGACTTCGGCCTGGCGCAGAGCGAGTCGGCGCCGACCGAGCCGGGCGTGCGCGTGGGCACACCGCGCTACATGTCGCCGGAGCAGCGCAAGGGCGAGAACGCGGACGCGCGCGCAGATCAATATGCGTTCTGCGTGGCGCTCGCGGAGGCGCTGCACCCGGACGATCCGATCAAGGAGAAGGTGCCGCTCGGGCGCGTGCCGAAGGTGATCGATCGCCTGATCGCGCAGGGGCGCGCCGATTCGCGCGAGGCGCGGCACACCTCGGTGGAGGCGCTGCTGCAGTCGATCGAGCGCGCGCTGGCGAGGCGCAGGCAGCTCGCGACGGGCGCGTTGCTCACGCTCTCGGCGCTGGTGGTGGCCGGGCTGGCGCTGGTGTTCGGCCGCGAGAAGCCGTGCGCGGGCTTCGAGCGCTCGCTCGACGGCGCGTGGGATCCCATCCACCGCGCCAAGGCGCAGGCGGCGTTCCAGCAGACGAACCCGCAGATGGGGCCCTCGATGTGGGCGCGCGTCGAGCAGGTGATCGACGCGGCGGCGCAGGAGCTGATCACGGCGCAGGTGCAGGCGTGCGAGGCGACGCGCGTGCGCGGGGAACAATCGGAGGCGCTGCTCGATCGTCGCATGGCTTGTCTCGCGACCCGCCGGGAGCGCCTGGCCTCGCTGGTGGACATCTTCCAGACCGCGCCGGTGGATCTCACGCGCGCCCTCAACGCCTCGCGCGAGCTGCCGGGCGTGCAGGTGTGCTCGGATCCGCAGCTCCTGCTGTTGGGCACGCCGGTGCCGCCGTCGAAGGAGATCGACGCGAAGCTCAAGCCGGGCCGCGATCACGTGGCGCGCGCGATGACGCTGATCGATCTCGCGCGCTACAAGGAGTCGCTGGAGGAGTCGGGGAAGGGCCTCGCGATCGCCACGGAGCTGCACGATGGCCCGTTGAAGGCGGAGGCGCTGCTCGCGTCGGGCTGCGCCCACTCCGAGCTGCGGGAGACCAAGGAGGCCGTCGCCGACCTGCAGGCGTCCGCGCTCGAGGGCGAAGCGACGCGGCACGATCTGGTGGTGGCCAAGGCGCGCGTGCGGCTCGTGCACGTGGTCGGCTTCCAGCTCGCAGACAAGGGCATCCGCACACGCGAGGTGCCCGAGGCCGACGCGGCGCTGCGGCGCATGAACGATCCGCCCGACGATCGCGCGCGCTTCCTCTCGAACTACGCGAGCGCGGAGCTGGTGCTGGACGACCGCAAGCACGCAGAGGCGCTGCGGCGCGAGGGGCTCAAGTTCGCGGAGACGCACCTGTCGCCGGCGAGTCCGGTGATGTTCACGCTGCGCAACGGCCTCGCCAACGATCTGAAGGGCGCGGGCCGCTTCGACGAGGCGCGTGAGATCTATCAGCAGCTCGTCGCGCAGCAGGAGAAGGCGTATGGCCCCGAGCACCCGCTGGTCGCCACCACGCTGATGGGGCTCGGCAGCACCTACCGCGCGGTGGGGAAGCTCGACGAGGCGCTCGCCGCGCAGGGCCGCGCGCTCAAGATCCGCGAGCAGGTCTTCGGCCCGGAGAACCCCGACGTGGCGGCCGTGCTCAACAACATGGCCAACATCTATCTGGACATGGGCCACTTCGATCAAGGCATCGAGGCGCTCAAGCGCGCGGTGCACATCTACGAGAACGGCGGGCTCCGCTCGCACCCGTATCTGGCGCTGACCGAGGTGAACCTGGGCAGCGCGCTGATGGTCACGGGGCGCTTTCCGGAGGCGCTGCAGCACCACAAGCGCTCGCTCGAGCTGCTCCTGGAGCGCGGCGACAAGGACACGTTCGATGTCGGCAAGGCGCACCTCGAGATGGCCTGCGACCTGACCATGATGGGCAAGCCCGAGGAGTCGCGCGCCGAGTACGAGGAGGCGATGCGCATCATCACGCTCAAGCGCGGCGTGGGAAATCCCGAGTACGTCGACGCGCAGTCGCAGTACGCGGGCGCGTTGGTGGAGAGCGGACATCACAAGGAGGCGCTGGCGCTCAACCGCGAGGCGCTGGCGGGCCGCATCAAGCTGCTCGGGGACAAGAACCCGCTCCTGATGCAGTCGTACCTCGGCATCGCGCAGTCGCTGCTCGCGCTCGGTGACGCGAAGGCGGCGCTGGTGGAGATCGACAAGGCGGTCCCGCTCACGGAGGCGGCGGCGGGCGGCACCATCGATCAGGCGAACACCATGTCGATACGCGCGAAGATCCTGGCGAAGCTGGGCCGTCACGCGGACTCGGTGGACGAGGCGCGCGCGACGATCAAGGTGCTGGAGCCGCTCAAGGCCGACGGCGAGAAGCTGCGCAAGGAGATGGAGGAGCTCATCACCGCGCAGTCGAAGATGTGAGCGCGACGCAGGCGGAGCGGCCGGCGAGTTGGCGCGCGAGCGCGGCTGGGGTGGAGCGCGCGTCGACCGCGCCCAGGGCGACGCAGACGGTCGCCGGCGCGTCGCCGGTGAGCGTGAAGGCGCCGAGCACGACCGCATTTCCGCAGGACAGGACGCGCGACAGCGGCACCTCGACCGAGGCGCCTTGCAGCACGAGGGCCGTGACCTGCTCCTGGGCGGGCGGACACGTGACCAGCACGCGGAGGCGATCGCCCGATGCATAGACGCGTGTCGCCTCGGTCACCTCGCCGTGGCCTTCGCGGACCAAGGACAGCGCGAGCTCGCCACCCTTGATGGACACCCGCGCGGCGGCGAAGGGAGGCGCCACAGGCTGCGCGCGCGGGAGCAGCAGGATGAGGAGCGACGCGGCGAGGGCTGGCGTGAGCCACAACAGCCGCTGCAGACGGCGGTTGGTCCGGAGCGGTGCCGGCGGCGCAGCGCGAGCGGGCGCCAGAGGTGCAGGAAGGGCGGGCAGTGGCGGCAGCGTCCGCTGGGCGTCGCGCGCGATCCGCTCAGCACACGCGCGGCAGGTGGCGCACTCGGCGAGGTGCTGATCGACGGCGCGGCGCTGCGGCTCGGCGAGCTCACCGAGCTGACGCTGCTCGAGCTGCAGCCAGGAGATCGGCACGCTCACGCAGGCTGTGCTCATGGCGCCACCTCGCCTGCCGAGAGCGCGGTGACCAGCGCGCGGATCTCCTCGAGGCGCTTGTAGACGGTCTTGCGCGTGACCGAGAGCAGGCTCGCGATCTCCTCCTGCGTGAGGTCGTCGCAGAAGCGGTAGACGAGGATCTCGGTCGATCGCTCGTCGAGACGATCGACGAGCTTGGTCAGCAGATCCAGCGTCAGCGCCTGCTCGTCGCAGCG
>JAFEBC010000856.1 GCA_018266095.1 Deltaproteobacteria bacterium | reverse complement strand
CGCACGCCCGCGTCGTGGAGCCGCTCCAGCACCTCGCGGTGCGGGAAGCCGAAGGGGTTGTCGCGTCCGAGCGAGAGGATCGCGTGCGCCGGCGCGACCGCGCGCAAGAAGGCATCGGTGGTCGAGGTGCGGCTCCCGTGGTGTCCCGCCTTGAGCACGCCCGCTCGGAGGGAGCGGCCCTGCGCGCGCGCGTCCTCGAGCAGCGTCAGCTCCTCGGCGGCCTCGGCGTCGCCCGCGAGCAGGATGGCCTCGTCGCCGCGCGCGACGCGCAGGACGATCGAGTTGTCGTTCGTGGAGCGGGCCGGGTCCCACGCGCCGGGCGCCAGCACCTCCAGGCGCGCGCCGCCGTGCTCCAACACCAGTCCGCGCCGCGGGGCGGTCGTCGGGATCCCGCGCGCGGCCGCCAACGCGCGCAGGGCCGCGCCCAAGCCATCGGGGCCCGGCTCTCCCGTGGTCCACAGCTCCCTCACCGGCAGCGCGCGCAGGATCGCCGGCAGGCCGCCGCCGTGATCCGGGTGCGGATGCGTCAGCACCACGAGATCGAGCGCGTCCACGCCGAGCGCGCCCAGCGCAGGGAGGACTTCGCGCGCCCCCGGGTCCGTGCGTCGACCCGCAGGGAGCGCTCCGCTTCCTTGGCCCGCCTCGCGCGGGGAGGGCGGGCGCTGCATCAGCGGGCCGCCGCCGTCGACCAGGATCGTGAAGCCGTCGGGCATCCGCACGAGCGCGCTGTCGCCCTGGCCCACCGCGAAGAAGGTCACGGTGAGCGACGCCTCCCGCCCGTGCCAGGCGGACATTGGCCCGAGCGCCAGCCCGGCGCAGGCGATCGGCGTGAGCGCCCACAGCCGGAGCGCGGGCCGCCGCTGCCGGAGCCCGGCCAGCATGAAGAGGCTCGCCACGACACCCAGCCAGGCCACGAGCCAGGTCGCGGCCGGTGGCGCGTGCGTCAGCGTCGCGAACGGCAAGCGGGCGCCCCACGCGGTCAGCCGCTCGACCACGCCCGCCAGGGCGTCGGCCAAGGACAGCGGCACCAGCTCCAAGAGCGGCGGCTCCCCCGAGCGGCCGCTCGACCTCACGAGCAGCGCCGCGCCCAGCGCGAACGGCTGCGCCAGCAGGCCGGGCCCGAGCGCGGCGAGCTGCGCCAGGATCGCCGACGCCGGGACCTGGCCGAACACCCGCAGGGCCAACGGCAGCGTGGCCAAGGCAGCGGCCAGCGTGGCGCACGCCCCGTGGAGTAGGGCAGCGGACACACGCGCCAGGCCGCGCTGGAGGATCGGCGCGCGCGCCCACACCGGCGCAGGCCGGCGCTCGGGCCACAGCGCCCGCAGCCGCGGCGCCAGGAGCAGCACGCCGAGCACGCCCAGGGTCGAGAGCTGCACGCCCGGATCGCGCACGCACGAAGGCGCCCACGCCGTGAGCAGCGCCAACGAGAGCCAGAACGAGGTCCCCGGCTCCGCGCGCCGTCCGGCGAGCGCGCCGCCCAGCCGCAGCGCCTGCGCCACACAGGCCCGCACGGCCGCGAGCGGCGCACCCACGAGCAGCGTGTCGAAGAGGAGCGCGGGCAGGACCGCCGCCGCCGAGAGCAGCGAGGCCCGGCTCGAGATCGCCCGCGGCAGCCGCAACAGCACCGCGCGCACGCCCGTCCGCAAGAGGAGCGCGAGCAGCCCCAGCCGCAGGCCGGCCGAGGTGAGCAGGTGGATGAGCCCCGTCGCGGAGAGCTCGTCGGCGATCTCCGGCTCGAGCAGGCTCCGGTCGCCCACGCCCAGCGCGGCCACGATCGCCGCGCGCTCCCGCGTGCTGCAGAGGCGCGCGCACTCCTGCGCGAACCGCGCCCGCTGCTCGTCGAGCCAGCGCCACCACGCCGGCCCCCGCGCCAGGATCGTCAGCCCCAGCGCATCGGCGCGCCCGGTGAGCGAGATCCCGCGGTACGCAAGTTCGTCCGCGAGGTCGCGCCCGCCCGGGTTCAAGCTGCGCTGCGGGATCGCCAGGTGCGCGAGGAGCCGCACGCGGTCTCCCCGGTGGAGCGCCTCCCCCGTGCCCGCTCGCCACGCTCCCCCGGCGTCCAGCTTCGCCTCCCGCACGAGCCGCGCCTTCACCCCGCGCGGCGGCGCCGCCCCCTCTGCGCCTGGCCGCACCTCGCGGCGCTCGAGCTCCAGCACGAGCCGCTCGGCGCCGGGCAACTGCTCGACCTCGCGCACCGTCCCTTCGAGCCACACCGGCTCCCGGCCCCGCAGCGCTTGTCCCTCCTCAGAGAGCCACGCCTCCAGCGCCGCGTCATGCACGACCTTCGGCCCGGTCAGCGCGCCCAGGAGCCACACGCCCGCGACGCACACCGCGCAGGCCCACGACAATCTGCTGTTCACGATGCAATCCCCCGCGCGCCGCGTTACGTTTGCGACGCAGCCTTCGCGCGCGCTCGCAATGCATTCGTCGGGCCGATCTAGGGGATCACGCGTTCGACGGAGGCCGCCGCCAAAACGCCAATGGCGACAGGGGCGTGGAACGGCGAGGCTACACCGCGCCCGGATTGGCCGTCAAGCGACTCCCTTGACGCAAGCCGCCTAAGTGTGTTATCAATCACGCCATGCAGACTTTCAAAGTTGGCGACAAGGCCGTCTACCCCGGACAGGGCGTGGGCGAGGTCATGGGGATCGAGCACAAGGACATCGCTGGCCAGCGCCAGTCGTTCTACGTGCTCAAGATCATGGAAAATGGGATGAAAATCCTCATCCCCATCAACAAGGTCGGCTCGGTCGGCCTGCGTTCGCTCATCGATGAGAAGGCCGTGACCAAGGTCTATTCCATTCTCCGCCAGAAGGATATCTCTGTCGATTCCGCAACTTGGAATCGCCGGTACCGGGAGTACATGGAGAAGATCAAGACGGGCTCGGTCTTCGAGATCGCCGAGGTCTTGCGCGACCTGTACCTGCTCAAGTTCGACAAGGACCTCTCGTTCGGCGAGCGCAAGATGCTCGACACGGCGCGCAACCTCCTCATCAAGGAGCTGTCGCTGGCCAAGGGCGTCAACGAGGATTCGATCGAGAACGACCTGAAGACGATCTTCAGCGCGTAGCCTTCGAAACAGCGCCAACCTCTCGCGCGGGCGTGGACCTTCGGGTTCGCGCCCGTCGCTTTTTGGCGTGCTGGGCGATCGCGACCACGCCCCGGGTGTCTCGTTTTCGGACCACCCCAGGGCGCGCGGTGTCGCGTTTTCGGACCACCTCGGTGCGCGAGGTGTCGCATTTTCGGACCACCGGGTGTCTTCTTTCGCTACCCTCTCGGGGTGACGAACGGTCCCGACCCGAAGAAGCCCGATGAGCCGAAATCGTCTGACACCTCGGGGGCGAAATCGTCTGACACCTCCGCCCCCACGGGCGACGAGGCCCTGGAGGCCCTCGAGCGTCAGTTCCATGCGCGCGAGCAGACCATGCGCGACGGGCCGGAGCGGGCCGCCGACGGGAACGCCCACGCCGATGGGCACGCCGGCGCAGAAGGCAACGCTCACGGTCAGGCTGACGCGGGCGCCGCCAGCGAGGCCGACCTGGACGGCGACGCGGGTGTGGCCGGCGACGCGGACGATCCTGACGCCATCGACCGCGTGGCCCTGCGCTCGACGCACCTGGGCCGCCGGCTGGCCAGGCGCCGCGGGTACGCGATCGAGGCCCGCCAACGCAAGCCGCGCAAGCTCTTCGGCAACTGGTCGCTCCTCATCTTGAGCCTCGTGGGCGCGTGGGGGCTCGCGAGCGTGTGGCCCGAGTTCAGCTATTGGATCTCCTCCGGTCCGCCGCGCGACCTCGGCCGCATGGGCGCCTATCAAATTGAGAGCGTACCCGACGGATCCTACGTGAAGGTGCAGGGCGTGGCCTCGCCCAAGCGCGGGTCCTGGTCCCGGCTCTTCACCGACCATGAGGTCTTTCCCCTGATTGCCTCTCGCATTTTGGTGGATCGGCGGCAGGCGCCAGACCCTGGGCTCAAGGGGTACGGCTTCATCTATCAAGGTGAGGGGCGTCTCTCAATTGTAGAGGTCGACGGCCGCTGGGCCGGCGTGCGCGAGCAGTTCGCACAGGCCGGCGAGGTGTCCAAGGACGGGCCCTTGGTGGTGATCGAGGACGGGCTCGTGCCGCGCAAGGGCGCGCGCGTCCCGGCCGAGGTGGCGCTGTGGCTGGCGCTCGTTCTGGTGCCGCTCGCGGTCCTGGTGCGCAGGCATCGTGCGCCCGCGCCCTGAGGACCGACCGGGGTTGATGGTCAGCGGACCACCTCTGCCTCGTTGGAGCTCTTGTAGAGGATCGTGCCAGCCACGTAGGAAGCTGCCGCCGTCACCAGTGTGCCCGTCGCGATCGCCGCGAACTGGCCCGGCTTCTCGACGGGCCCCGCCAGGACGTGGTCGTTGACCATGACCGGCAAGACGATGACCTCGAAGGTCGCCAGCATCGCGCTCGTCAGGAAGAGGCCCACGGCGGTTGGCCGCTTCCACCCCGGCGCTGCCTGCAGCTTGAGGTCGAGCCGCGTGACGCTCGGGTCCAGCTCGAGCGTCGTGTGGTGGATGCCCTCGCCCGAGATCTCGAGGACGCTGCGCGGCGCGGCGGACAGAATGCACGGATGTTCGCAGGTCACGGCTTGCGCCGGGTAGACCTTCGACCCCGAGAACGCGCGCAGCTCGGCGACGAGCGTACCGGGGTCGAGGTGCACGGTCGTGTTGTCGGAGGGAGCCGCTGGCTCCTCGGCGCGGGCGGCGGCGGTGGCGACGAGCGAGACGGCGGCGATGAGGGCGATTGTCTGCTTGCGGAGGGTCATGGCGAGCCCAGAGAGCAATGTCCAGACCAGGAATGAAAGCCTAGTAAAGTCAACGGCTTGGTGTGCTCCGGACCGGGAAAGTCTCTGAGAACTTCCTTGCGCAGTGCGATGCCGATGACGCACTGCGCCGGGGTGCTGCGGAGGCGGCGCCGCCGATCGTTGCCCCTTCGACGCGCCCGGCCTTCGTGGTACTTCGCACACATGGCCCTGCGTGTCTGGAACACCCTGACGGATCAGAAGGAGGAGCTCAAACCGATCGTGCCTGGTGAGGTCGGGATCTACGTCTGCGGCATCACCGTGTACGACCTGCTCCACCTCGGGCACGCGCGCTTCCTGGTCGCGTTCGACACGGCCGTCCGCTACCTGCGCTTCTCGGGCGTGAAGGTGAAGTACGTCCGCAACTGGACCGACGTCGACGACAAGATCATCCGGCGGGCGGGCGAGCGCGGCATCGCGCCGACCGTGCTGGCGGCGCAGTTCATCGACGAGGCGCGCAAGGACATGCTGGAGCTCAACGTCGTGCCGGCGGACGTCGAGCCGAAGGCGACCGAGCACATCGCGGAGATGGTGGACATCATCCAGCGGCTCATCGACAAGGGGCACGCGTACGCGGTGAACGGCGACGTGTACTTCGCGGTGCGCAGCTTTCCGCCGTACGGGCGCCTGTCGCGGCGCAACCTCGATGACCTGCTCTCGGGCGCGCGCGTGGACACCAATGAGCAGAAGCGCGATCCGCTGGACTTCGCGCTGTGGAAGGCCACCAAGCCGGGCGAGCCGGAGAGCGTGTCGTGGCCGGCGCCGTGGGGACGCGGGCGGCCGGGATGGCACATCGAGTGCTCGGCCATGTGCCAGAAGCACCTGGGCGTGACCTTCGACCTGCACGGCGGCGGCAAGGACCTGGTGTTCCCGCACCACGAGAACGAGATCGCGCAGAGCGAGGCGGCGAGCGGAAAGCCGTTGGCGAACGCGTGGTTGCACAACGGGTTCGTGACGCTCGACAGCGAGAAGCTGAGCAAGTCGCTGGGCAACTTCAAGACGGTGCGCGACCTCTTGCAAAATTGGGACGGCGAGGCGCTGCGGACCTTTTTGTTGTCGACGCATTATCGAAGCCCGATCAACTTCACCTACGAGGCGGTGGCCGAGGCGGACCGGCGCGTGGACGTGCTGTACGAGGCGCAGGGCAAGGCGCTCGCGTACCTGGCGCAGAAGAAGTTCGCAGGGCAGGGGAAGGCGCTGGAGAGCGCGCTGACTGCGTTCCGCGAGGCGATGGACGACGACTTCAACACCGCCCGGGCGATGGCGGATCTGCTGGCGCTGTACTCGCAGATCAACGCCAAGGTGGACGGCAAGGCGGCGCCGCAGGAGGTCGCAGACCTCTTGGAGTCGGCCAAGGTCACGGGCGCGGGCCTGGGCCTGGGCTGGCGGCCGGCCACTGAAGCGGTGCTGCGGCGGCGCACGCTGGCGGCGGCGCGCAAGGGGATCGACCCGCAGTGGGTGGCGGAGCGCATCGAGGCGCGGCTGCTCGCGCGCAAGGAGAAGCGCTATCCGGACGCCGACGCCATCCGCGCCGAGTGCGCGGCCAAGGGCGTGGAGCTGCGCGACGGGCCCGCCGGGACGGACTGGCGCGTGCCCGCGTGACGTGAGAGAAATTCCAACGCTGCCTCAAAAGCCAAGGGGTTCAAGATGAAGCCGTCCCTGCGTCGGATGCTGTCGGTGTCGCTGCTCCTCTGCCTCTCTGCGATCGGCGCGCGCGCGGACGACAAGGCCAAGGCGGCCAAGCCGGGCAAGGGCAAGCCCTCGGTGGCGGTCGAGGCGCAGACGAGCACCAGCGCGGTCGACGAGAACCAGACGCCGATCAAGTTCGCGCTCTCGGCGCCGCTGGGCATCGAGCGGGCCAAGGAGGACGCGCAGGAGCTGGCGTCGATGCTGACCAAGGTGATGGGGCGCACCGTCGTCGCTGAGGTGGTGGCCAGCAAGGACATCCCCAAGCTCTTGGCGGCGGGGAAGATCGACATCGGCTTCCTCTCGGCGATGGAGTACCTGGATGCGGCGGACCTCTCGCAGGGCAGGGTGGCGCCGGCGGCGAAGCTGGTGCGCTCGGGGCTGCCGTTCTATCGCTCGGTGCTGTTCACGCGCGTGGACGTGAAGGGCATCTCGACGCCCAAGGACGTGCGCGGGAAGCGGCTGGCGTTCGTGTCCGAGACGAGCGCGTCGGGGTTCCAGTTGCCGCGCTTGATGCTGATGGCGGCGGGCCTGAGCGACCTGGAGATCCGCAAGCAGAGCAGCTTCCTGGGCGACCACGCGGCGGTGTGCAAGGCGGTGCTCGACGGGCGCGCGGACGTGGGCGCGACCATCTCGAACGATCGGGCGGGCGGGGCCATCGCGGGCTGCGCCGAGACCGAGCCGACGCGCGTGGGCGAGCTGCGCGTGGTGGCGCTGTCGGATCCGATCCCCAATGACGTCTTCGTGGTGCGGCCGGATCTGCCGCCGCAGCACTTCCAGTCGGTGCGCAACGCGCTGGTGGCGCTGTCGAACTCGCCGGAGGGGAAGAAGGCGCTGGCGGACATCTTCTCGGCGGACGCGTTCGTGGCGGCGGATGACAGCGACTTCGCCATGCTGCGCGGCACCCTGCACCCGCAGTAGGTCATTGTCTCGCGGGGCGTCGCTGATTCACCGGGGAGATTGTGATTGGGCGGCGATTCACCGCAGAGACGCAGAAGCGCTGAACAAAGCTTGAGGGTCTTGAGGGGCCGAGTCTTCTGCGCTTCGGCGCCTCTGCGGTGAGTGATCGGGCGGGCGACTCAACGCGGTGGAGCAAATCCTGACAATTTCCTGTCAGGATTGTGTTGGATCAGCCGAATCTCCCTGGTGTCGGGGGCGCTTGCTGTTTAGGCTCACCGAATGCCGTTCCAGCTCAAGAGCGACTATGTCCCGCGCGGCGATCAGCCTCGCGCGATCCGCGAACTGTCCGAGGGCCTGCGCCGCGGCGATCGGCACCAGACGCTCCTGGGCGTGACCGGGTCGGGCAAGACCTTCACCATCGCCAACGTGGTGCAGGAGGTGCAGCGGCCCACGCTGGTCATCGCGCACAACAAGACGCTGGCCGGGCAGCTCTACGGGGAGTTCAAGGAGCTCTTTCCCCACAACGCGGTGGGCTTCTTCGTCAGCTATTACGACTATTACCAACCCGAGGCGTACGTGCCGTCGTCGGACACGTACATCGAAAAAGATTCGGCCATCAACGACGAGATCGACCGCCTGCGGCACGCGGCGACGCACGCGCTGCTCACGCGCAATGACGTGCTGATCGTGGCCTCGGTGAGCTGCATCTACGGCCTCGGTACGGCCGAGGCGTACTACGGGCTGCGCGTGGCGCTGGAGCGCGGGCAGGACTATCCGCGGCACAAGCTCTTGGCCGATCTGGTCAACATCCAATACGAGCGCAACGACCACGACTTCGCGCGCGGCACCTTCCGCGTGAAGGGGGACACGGTCGAGATCTTCCCGGCGTACGAGGAGGAGCGCGCCATCCGCGTGGAGCTGTTCGGCGACACCGTGGAGGCGATCAAGGAGATCGATCCGCTGCGCGGGCGGGTGATGGCGGACATCGACAAGATGTCGATCTTCCCGTCGAGCCACTACGTGACGAGCGGCGACCGGCGCAAGACGGCCGTCGCGGCCATCCGCGAGGAGCTGCGCGAGCGGCTGGCGCAGCTCAAGAGCCAGAACAAGCTCTTGGAGGCGCAGCGGCTCGAGCAGCGGACGATGTTCGACCTCGAGATGATGGAGCAGATGGGCTACTGCAACGGCGTCGAGAACTATTCGCGCCACTTGTCGGGCCGCAAGCCGGGCGAGGCGCCGCCTTGCTTGCTTGATTACTTTCCAAAAGATTACCTGCTGGTCATCGACGAGTCGCACCAGACGGTGCCGCAGATCGGCGCGATGTACCGCGGAGACCGCGCGCGCAAGGAGACGCTGGTCGAGTACGGGTTCCGCTTGCCCTCCGCGCTCGACAACCGGCCGCTCAAGTTCGAGGAGTGGGAGAACCTCGTCGGGCAGGCCGTGTATGTCAGCGCCACTCCAGCGGAATACGAGCTGGACAAGAGCCAGGGCGTGGTGGTCGAGCAGATCATCCGGCCCACGGGCCTCGTCGATCCGCAGGTCGAGGTGCGGCCGGTGGCGAGCCAGGTGGACGACCTGCTCGAGGAGGTGAAGGCGCGCGTGGAGAAGGGCCAGCGCGTGCTGGTGACCACGCTCACCAAGCGCATGGCGGAGGATTTGACAGAATATTACGCGGACCTGGGCGTGAAGGTTCGTTATCTACACTCCGACATCGACACCCTGGAGCGGCTGGCGCTCATCCGCGATCTGCGGCGCGGACTGTTCGATGTGCTCGTGGGCATCAACCTCCTGCGCGAGGGCCTGGACATCCCCGAGGTGTCGCTCATCGGCGTGCTCGACGCGGACAAGGAGGGCTTCCTGCGCTCGAGCGTGTCGCTCATCCAGACCATCGGGCGCGCGGCGCGCAACGTGGAGGGCCGCGTGATCCTGTACGCGGACACCATGACGCAGTCGATGAAGCAGGCCATCGGCGAGACGGATCGCCGCCGCGCGATCCAGCAGGCGTACAACAAGGAGCACGGGATCACGCCGGAGACGGTGAAGCGCGCCATTACCGATATTGCCATTGCCGGAATCGCCAGCGGCGGTGACGACGCGACGGCGGGCAAGGACGAGCTGGCGGGCTACCTGCCGGGCGACAAGCGCGACGTGGCGAAGATGATCGCCGAGCTGGTGAAGGAGATGAACGAGAAGGCCGAGGAGCTGGACTTCGAGGGCGCGGCGATGCTGCGCGACCGGATCCAGGCGATCAAGGACCTGGACCTCGGCATCCAGCCGAAGAAGCCGGAGGCGCTCAAGGCCGAGGCGCGGGCGGCGGCGGGGATCGCGCCCAGGCCCGCGTATCAGGGGAAGAAGCGCGGGCGAGGGCAGAAGAAGAGCGGACCGGGGGTGCGGCGGTCCTAACATTCGAGTGGTCGGCTGCCTTAGTCCAGATCGATCGCCTGGAACTTCCCCTTCTCGTCGATCACCGTGCCCCACACCTTGTGGGACGCCTGGTGCTGCGAGAGGCCGAACGAGAAGTTCACGCCGAAGCCCAGGTCGAGATCCTTCGTCTTCTCCAGCGCGTCCACGAGCTGCTCGGTGGTCGCGTCCTTGCCCGCCTTGCGCAGGCCCTCGACCAGGATAGAGCCGGCGATGTAGCCCTCGAGCGAGACGAAGTCGGGGCGCTCGCCCACCGCGTACTTCGCGAGCAGCTCGCGGTAGTGCAGCACGGCCGTGGAGCCGGACTCGGGCAAGGGTACGACCTGGGTGACGATGAGGCCGGGGGCGAGCTTGGGGTTCACCTGCATCAGCTCCTCGGAGAGCGCGGTCGAGCCGACGAAGGACACGTTGGTGAGGAGCTGATCGCCGCCGCGGGCGCGCAAGAGCTCGACGAACTTGGCGGCAGCGCGGTAGGTGGCGACCATGATCACGGCCCTGATGCCGGCCTTGGGGTTCACGATCTCGTCCACGGCCGCGCCCACGTCCACGGTGTTGCGCTCGTAGCCCACGCGCAACAGCTTGGAGGGATCGCGCTCGTACTTCTGGCGCAGGGAGCGCGCGACACCCTCGAAGCCCGCGTCGCCGTAGCCGTCCTTCTGCGCGAACACGGCGATCTGCTCGGGCTTGATGCGCTTGAGCTCGACCAGGTACTTCACCGTGGCGGCGGTCTCCTCGGCGTAGCTCGCGCGGTAGTTGAACACGTAGCGATCGGGCGGGTCCTTGCGCAGGAGCGGCGCGCCGGTGAACGCGCCGAAGAAGAGCAGCTTCTGCTCGAGCACATAGGGCAGGGCGACGGCAGCGGTGGGCGTGCCGACGTTGCCGATGAAGCCTGCGACCTTGAACTTCTCGACCAGCTCCTTCATCGCGCCCAGCGTGCGCGCGGGCTCGTAGCCGTCGTCGAGCGCGACCAGCTTGAGCTTGCGGCCATCGACGCCGCCGGCCTCGTTGGCGGCCTCGAAGGCGACCTCGACGCCGGTGCGCATCTGGCGTCCGAGCTCCTTGGCGGGACCCGAGAGCGGGCCGACCAGGCCGAACGTGATCGGCGGCGCGTCGCGCTTCTGCTGCTCGGCGGCGCGCATCGCGGCGTCCTTGGCGGCGGCTGCGGCGAGCGCTTCGGCCTCTGCCTTGTGGCGCTGCACCTGCATCGTCAGCCAGGCGATGACCGCGAGCGCGACCACGGCCAGCGCCAACGCCGCGGCGATCATCGGCAGGCGGCCCTTCGGTGCCTCAGGCGGCGGCGGCTGGGTCTGCGGAGGCGGCGGGACGGTCTTGGCGGAGGCCATGGGTTCCTCGGGCGTGGGCTTGGGCGGCTGCGTGGGCGCGTCGAAGTCGAGCTCGACCTCCGCGGCGCCTTCATCGGGGCTGGGGCCTGCGCTCTCGTGCGCGTCCATCAGGAGCTTGTGCAGGGGGGAGTTGATGGTGCGCAGGTGCGACTTCACGCCGCGCACCACAGAGAAGCGGCCGCGCACGAGGCGCAGTGCGGCCATCAGCGCGGGCAGGCCCTCGAGGTTGCCGAGCTGCGCGTGCACGACGTCGCCCGCGTGCATGTAGACGACGCCGTAGCCCTCTTCGCCCGTGGGCGAATCCAGGCGGATGGCCACGGTCTCGCCGCGCCCCGCGTAGAGCTGGACGAGGTCGGGGCGCGCTGTGAGCGAGAGGTCGCCGGTGACCGCCATGTCGTTCCTTGCCGCGCGGGCCCTGCGGCCGTTGCACCACGAACTTACTCTTCGTGACCGCGTCTGCAATTTTGCGTGCGCAGATCGGGTGGGCCGCAAGGGCGAAAAGTGGGTCCCCAACCGCCGGCCGGGCTATCGTGCGTGCATGGAACACTGGATCCACCGCATCTCGATGGAGGCCGCTGGCGATCCCACCGCGCCGGCCGAGCCCGAAGGCGCCGAGGTCTTCCGCGTGCTGAGGGAGCTGCGCAAGCCCATCGTCGCGGTCGCGGACCGGACCTACGGCGCCGACGCCGAGGCGTTCCTGCGCTCTGAGATCCTCGAGCACGGCCGGCTGCGCGCGGGCTGGGGCGTGCCGGGGCTCGACCTCACCAAGGCCAGCTTCCGCGACAACGTGGTGGTGGCGCTGCGCCGCTACTGGGACCTCTTCGCGCAGGACACCATCGAGGAGCTCGGGTCCAAGGAGGTCTGGGACGAGGCCGACCTCTGGGGCCACCTGCAGCCGTTCTACGAGCAGGCCAGCGGGCGCTACAAGGTGCTCAAGAACTTCCAGCAGATGGCGCGGCACCACGTGGTGTTCCTGCCGCACCTCACCAGCGCGGACGAGTTCTCGGTCGCGCGCATTGACGACACGGGCTACCGCTTCGAGGACCGGTCGAACCCGGCCGCCACCAAGCTGTGGGAGCTGGACTTCGGGCACCTGCGCAAGCTGCGGGACCTCAAGCCCTTCAAGTTCGGCGACGACACGCTGCCCAAGGGCGTGTTCGGCGGTCCGTACAAGAACGCCATCGACAAGGTGAAGGCGAAGAAGGCGGTCTTCGAGGCCTTCGTGGCCGCCCACCATCCGAAGTAGGCGGCCACGCGGCGAGGCGGTCGCGACGGCCTCGCGACAGGCAAGCTACGGCAGGCAGCCGCCGAGCGCGTCGTACGCCGTCTGGGTCGAGCCCGGCAGCACGCGGCGGATCGCGTTGGTGGTGCCCGCGGCCGTCAGCGTGGTGATGAGCGTCTTCGCCGAGCCCTTCACGGGCATCGCGCACTTCTTGAACATCTGGTGCACCGTCACGCCGCCCGTGGTCTTGGCGATGTCCTCATACGAGCCCGCGAAGATCCAGAAGCACTGGCCGATGTTGCCCGTCTTCACCTCGACCGAGCAGCGGAACGAGAGCGCCTGCATGTTGCTGTAGTCGCTGCCGCAGAAGGTGTCGCCGCAGATCTGGTTGAAGCCGCTCGTCAGCGCGTCGCGCATGTCGAAGTACGGGCCCTGCAGGCCGTTGTCCGAGGCCCAGTCCTCGAGGTTCACGAACTTCGCGGCGGTCACGTCGTCCTGATCCGAGACGTTGCCCGACGGCTGCGCGCCTCCGCAGGCGGCGAGGGCGAACATCACGAGGGCGGCGGCGAGCGAGGACGTGCGCGACATGAGAGCCTCCAGGTCCGGTGCGTGGACTTGCGGACCGGCCCTTGTGCAAGCGCATGGCCAACTCGCGTCTGTAACGGTCGTGTGTCCGATTTCGATGCGACGCTCTCACACGACTCGGGTCAGGGTCCGACCTCGGGCGGACGGGTGGAACAGGAACGCTCCAGGTGGAGCGTCGAGGCACCACTTCGCTGACTCGTTTCGCTACAGCGCGGGCTTCTGCGCCACCACCACGCGGCTCCCGCCGAAGGGCAGCGAGAGGCCGGCCGCGATCAGCGCGCCGTCCAGGCGCATGGCCAGGTCGAAGGCGAGGTCGAGCGGCTTGGGCAGCGTGAGCTCGCGCGTCGACAGCTCGAGCGCCTCGTCCTGCGTGAGCGCCTTGAGGTCGTGGCGCTGGCGCCGCCGCGAGAGGGCCATCGCGGGGAAGAGCGTGGTCACGAAGCTCGTCGAGCGCACCACCCGAAAGCCGGCCGCCGTGACCTTGTCGTCCAGTTCGTGCCGCCGATAGCGCCGCTTGTGGTGCGCGTGGTCGTCGTTCGCGCTCCAGAGCGAGGGGTGTTGCGGCACGGACACGAAGAGGTGCCCGCCGGGCCGCAGCGCGCGGAAGGCCGAGGCCAGCACCTGCTCGTCCTCGGTGATGTGCTCGATGACGTCGAAGGCGCCGATGGCGTCGAACGCGCTCTCGAAGGGCAGCGTGCGCGCGTCGAGCTGGATGAACTCCAAGCCGGCGAGCCGCTGCCGCGCGAAGCGCAGGCCCTCGAGCGAACCCTCCGCGCCCGTCAGCGTCCATTGCGGGAACGCCTGCGACAGGCCGTGCAACACGAAGCCCGTGCCGCAGCCGATCTCCAGCACCTGCGCGCGCTCGGTGCGCACGAACTTGCGGAAGAGGCCGAGGAGGATGCGGTTGCGCGCGCGGAACCAGAAGTTGCCCGCCTCGGCCGCGAACAGCCGGGCGAACCCCTCGGGCGGATAGTCGTTGCGCGAGCGCGCGAGCTCGGGCGCGAAGCAGCGCACGCCGTCGATGAGCTCGGCGTGCGGCTCGCTCACGGGAGCGTCAGCACTTCGACGCCGTTGGCCGTCACCAGCACCGTGTGCTCGAACTGCGCCGAGCGGCGGCCGTCCTTGGTGGCCACCGTCCAGTCGTCGTCCCAGTCGATGTGATCCTCGCCGCCGGCGTTGATCATCGGTTCGATGGTGAAGGTCATGCCCTCGCGCATCACCGTGTTCGCGCGGCGGTCGAAGTAGTGCGGGACCTCCGGCGTGGTGTGGAAGATCTCGTTGATGCCGTGGCCGCAGTACGCGCGGAACACCGTGAAGCCGGCCTTCTTGCAGTGCTGCTCGATGGCGCGGCCGATGTCGCTGATGGGCCGGCCCGGGCGCACGGCGGCGATGCCCGCGTCGCGGCACTCGCGCGTGACCTGGATGAGGCGCTTGCTGTCTTCGTCGAGCTCGCCCACGCCGAAGGTGGCGTTGCAGTCGCCGTGGACGCCGTCGAGGAAGATGGTGACGTCGAGATTGACGAGGTCGCCGTCGAGGAGCGCGCGGCTGTCGGGGATGCCGTGGCAGATGACCTCGTTGACCGAGGTGCAGAGCGACTTGGGGAAGCCGCGGTAGTTGAGCGGGCTCGGATAGCCGCCGCGCGCGATGCAGGCGTCGTGGCAGATCTGGTCGAGCTCGTCGGTGGTGACGCCCGGGCGGATGGCGCGGCCGGTGAGCTCCAGGACCTCAGCGGCGGCCTTGCAGGCGCGGCGCATCTTCTCCAGGCGCTTCACCGGATCCTTCTCGCGCGGGTAGCCGTTGCCCGGATAGCCGCTCGCCGCGTAGTCGGGCCGCGGGATGTGCGCGGGCACCTCGCGGCGCGGGCTGACGATTCCGGCCTTGACCGGCGTGACCTTGGAGGTCTTCGCCAGCTTGGCGACCTGCGCCGCCTGCGCCTCGGACTCGTCCTGCGCGCGGTGACACTTCTTGTACTTCTCGCCCGAGCCGCACCAGCAGGGAGCGTTGTTGGCGGGTGGGATGAGGGGGCGCACGTTCGAGGCGGCGGTGAGGGATGTGGCAGTCACGGTCATGATTGTAACCAATCCGACTTCTTAAATCGAACCCGTGGACTCATCGTCCTCGGCGCGAACGCGGGCCAGCTCTTCAGCAAGCACTTGGACCGTCTCACGAATCTGCTGTTCGGTGTGGGTGGCGGTGACGAAGAACCGCAGGCGCGCCGCGGTCTCCTCGACGGCCGGATAGAGGATGGGCTGCACGTTGATGCCGCGCTGGCGCAGGGCCTCGGAGAGCTTGAGCGAGTGCAGCGAGTTGCCCACGATGCAGGGCACGACCGCCGAGCCGTCGCTCATGCCGGTGTCGATGCCGCGCTCCTTGGCGAGCTTGAGGAAGAGCCGCGCGCGCTCGTGGAGCCGCTGGACCTTCTCGGGGTGCTGCTCGATCTGATGCAGCGCCTCGAGGCCGGCCGCCGCGTTCGCGGGCGTGATGCCGACAGAGAATACGAAGCCGGGCGTCGTGTACTTGAGGTACTGCACCATCGCCTTCGAGGCCGCCACGTAGCCGCCGCACGAGGCGAGCGACTTGGACATCGTGCCCATCCAGAGGTCCACGTCGGCGCGGTTCACGCCGAAGTGCTCGCCCACGCCGCGGCCGCGCGCGCCCAGCACGCCGATGGAGTGCGCCTCGTCCACGAGCAGCATCGCGCCGTACTTCTTCTTGATGCGGATGAACTCGGGCAGCGGGCAGATGTCGCCGTCCATCGAGTACACGCCCTCGACGGCGATGAGCACGCGGCGGAAGTGCGGCCGGAGCTGCTCGAGCTTCTTCTCCAGCGCCGCGAAGTCGTTGTGCGGGAACGGCAGGCGCTTGGCCCCCGACAGCTTGCTGCCGCCGAGGATGCAGTCGTGCGCGAGCTGGTCGTGCAGGATGAGGTCGCCGGGCTGCATGAGGTGCCCGATGACGGTGACGAAGACGCCGTGGCCCGAGACCATCACGACGGAGTCCTCGGTGCCGAGGAAGGTCGCGAGCTCTTGCTCCAATTCGCGGTGCAGCGGCTTCTCGCCGGAGGCGACGCGCGAGGCGGAGACGCTGGTGCCGTAGCGATCGATGGCGCCCTGCGCGGCGCGGCTCACGTGCGGGTCGCCCGAGAGGCCGACGTAGTTGTACGAGGACCAGTTGATCATCGTGCGCCCGCCGATGACCGAGGTGTCGTTGGTCACGCGCTCGTGCACGTTGAAGTAGG
>JAFEBC010000855.1 GCA_018266095.1 Deltaproteobacteria bacterium | reverse complement strand
GGGCATCACGTGCGTGAGCGCGCCCGCGTGCGCCTGCAGCGACGCCAGCGAGGCCGTGTCCCAATTCACCACGAACGCCGCCAGCACTTGCTGCGCCTTGTCGTCCGCGGGCCGCCGCTTCTGCGCCGCCTGCGCCGCCGCGATGAGGCCCTTGAGCCGCGCGTCCTCCTTGCGGAACGCGACCTCGCGCGCCTTCGCGTCGCCGGGCTTGCCGGGCGGGCTCACCTTGTGCGCGGGCGTCGCCTCGACCGGCTCGACCTGCGCGCGCCACTGGATCGGCGCCACCGAGAGCGCGAACGTCGCCACCGCAGCCACGGCCACGATCGCGCCCAGCGTGGTCGCGAGCTGCACCGCCCGGCCACGCCGTCCCGATTCGTCGCGAAAGACCGCCATGGACGCACCTTAACGCAGGGCCGGTGCGTCCTTCACGATCGCGCGCGTGGTGGTGAACTTGAAGAAGCTCGAATACGCCGCCGCGTTCAGGCACGTGCTCAGATCGACCACCGCGCCCGACTTGTCCTTGCAGGTGTCCACCGTGCTGCCCGTCGACGCCGACAGCTTGTACGGCGCGCCCGCGCCCGCCACCGGCGCGTCCGCGTCCACCTGATCCGGCTGCGTCGGCGAGATCACCGGGAACAGCCCGAGCACGCTGCAGCCGCCCACGAACACGTCGAGCATGGTGTTGTTCGCCGTGTACTGCGAGCACGCCTGCGTGATGGCCGAAGGCAGGCCCACCGAGGCCAGCGCGATGGCGCTGACGTTGCCGCACAGGTGCCCCGCGCCCGACGTGGTCTGCGCGCCGAGCGTCTCGAACGACACCAGGTTCGGATCGAGGTTCTCACTCAGCAGGTGCCCCGGTGAGGTGCTGGTCGAGGCCAGCGGCTGGCTCGTCGCGCCCACCTGCGCCTTGATCGCCACGCGCGTCATGCGCAGCGCGCCCGCCGTGCCGCCCACGTCCAGCGCGATGGTCAGGTTGCCCGGGCCCGCCGTGAACTGACGGCCAGCGAACGCGCCGTTCAAGCGCTCCACCGGCGCGCGGTTGCCGTCGATCGACCCCGCGAGCGGCGTGAACCACCAGTCGACCGAGGTGGCGCCGTCGAAGCTGCTGGTGGGCGCCTGCGGCTGGCCGCCCAGGAGCCCCACGGCCACCGGCGACTCGGAGGTGCCCGTGAGGTCGTGCAGCCCGACGAACTCGAGCAGGAAGCCCGCGCTGCCGTTGCCCACGCCCTGATCGATGGCCGTCTGCAGCGTCGACTGCGCCAGCGAGTTCACCACCGCCGAGCCGAGCGCGTTGTGCGCGCACACCGAGTCGGTGCCGAACTGCATCTTGAGCCAGTTCACGCGCTGGATCTGCTCGAAGCCGCACGACGCGTTGCACCCGTCGAGCGCGCCGTGCCCGCCGTCGTCGCACTGCTCGCCCGCCTCCAGGACGCCATCGCCGCAGGTCGGCAAGAGGTTGCACGACGCGTCGCACACCGCGCTCGACGGCGGCTCACACTGCTCGCCGAGGGTGCCGTCGATGTAGCCGTCGCCGCACACCGAGGTCTCGCAGTTGCCGCTGATGCAGATGAGCCGCGAGCCGCACGCCGTGCCGTCCGGGTTGTTCTCGCCCGCGACGCACTTCTGGCCCGCCTTGCCGTTCACGGTCACGTCGGTGCACGCCGCCTGCGAGGTGCACGGATTGGCCGGGCACGAGTTGGGCGACTTCACGCACGAGAAGCGGCAGTTCGCCTCGCAGCCCGTGCCCGCGCCGTTGCCCGCGCCGAAGTCGCAGTCCTCGCCCGCCTCCAGCACGCCGTTGCCGCAGACCGCCGACGGCGCCACGCACGCGCCCGACTTGCACACGAGGTTCGTCCCGCACGACTGTCCGTCCTGGCTCGCGTCCGCGATCACCGCGCACGCGTGGTCGTTCGTGCACGTGTTCTTCTCGCAGGCCGGCGCGGTCGCGTGGCAATCGCCGACGCTCGTGCACGAGTACGTGCAGTCGAGCTCGCAGCCCTTGTTCGGCCCGTTCTGGTTGCCCTTGTCGCACGCCTCGCCCGGCTCGACCGTGCCGTTTCCGCACACCGGCGTCGTGCACACGCCGCTCTTGCAGTACTGGTGCTCGCTGCCGCAGCTCGTGAAGTCATCGAGCGGCGTGCCCGGCGAGCAGGTGTGGTGCGCGTCGTCGCACGTGCCCTGCCCCTTGCACAGGTCGGCCGGCGTGCAGTCCCGCGCGCTGTCCGTGGACACGCAAGAGAACCTGCAGTCGTTGTCGCAGCCGTCGCCGTTCGTCGGGTTGCCGTCGTCGCACTCCTCGGTCGGCCCCTTCACGCCGTCGCCGCAGAGCGCGTCCACGCACTCGCCCGCGCGGCAATACTGGCCCGAGCCCGACGCGCCGCACGCGGTGCCGTTGGCCTGCGG
The DNA here is from genome assembly GCA_018266095.1 of Deltaproteobacteria bacterium. Taxonomy (GTDB): domain Bacteria; phylum Myxococcota; class Myxococcia; order Myxococcales; family 40CM-4-68-19; genus CAIWCD01. The sequence goes on along the minus strand of JAFEBC010000855.1, from coordinate 2,162 downwards.
CGACCCCGGCGCGCAGACGTGATCGATCGTGCACACCTCGGCGCCGTTGCAGGCCTGGCCGTCGTCGCAGTCCGCGCTGTGTGAGCAGGTGTACTTGCAGTCGCTCTCGCAGCCCGTGCCCGGCCCGTTCGCCGCGCCGTTGTCGCAGTCCTCGCCCGGATCCACGTGGCCATCGCCGCACACGCCGTGCCCCGCGTCCACGCCGCCATCGGCGCCCGCATCGCTCCCCGCGTCCGTCCCCGCATCGACGCCCGCGTCCACGCCCGCATCGACACCCGCGTCCACCCCCGCGTCGGTGCCGGCGTCCGCGCCCGCGTCCGTCCCGGCGTCCGCGCCCGCGTCTTCAGGGTCTCCTTCGACGATTGACCGCCCGCCGCACGCCGACAGGGCCAGAGCCAGGACCAACACAGAGGAGAGACGCGTCACGGATGAACACATGGGGCGCGACGCTAGCCGCGATGCCACTCGCTCGCATACGACACTTGTCCCCGATCTGCGATCACCGCGCGCCGGGTCGGAATCCCCTTGAAACACGGCCGCATCCACCTGCGTAAGGCCCCCCATGTCCCGCACCCGGCAGACCGTCCTCTACGCCGTCCTCGCCTTGGGCCTCGGCGAGCTCGTCGGCTGGCTCTGGATCGCGAGCCCCGGCAAGGGCTGGCTCACCCAGTTCCTCATGTGGACCCCGGGCGTGGCGGCGCTGCTCTTGACCACCCTCGTGCGCAAGGAGCCCCCGCGCGCGCTCGGCTTCTCCTTCACCGGCACGGGTCCGTGGCTCGCCGCCTACCTGTACCCGTTCGGCGTGTTCACCGGCTGCATCGCCCTCGCCTACGCCTGCGACGCGGTCCTGCGCACGCAGCTCATCGTCTTCCACCCCGAGGTGATGAAGGCCACCTTCTTCGGCGCCGAGCACCAGGGCCTCTCCCTGCTGGGCTGGCGCTTCCTGAGCAGCCTGCTCGTGATGCTCCCCTGGCTCGTGCTCGCCCTCGCCTATCGCTTCCAAGTGCCCGAGCGCTTCGGCCGCGCCCGCCCGCTGGCCGCCTTCCTCCTCTGGGCGCAGGTCTTCTGGTTCAACCCCGGCCGCTGGTGGATCCCGCCCGGCACCATCGGCGAAGAGCTCGGCTGGCGCGGCTTCGTGGTGCGCCTCTGGAAGGACCGCCCGCTGACCTCGCTCGCCCTCACCTCCGCCATGTGGGCCGCGTTCCACCTCCCCGTCGTCATCCACGAGGAGCCCCTGCACGCCTTCGTGCCCGCGCTCGCCTTCCTCGCCTCCATCGCCGCCGCGGCCGCCGTGTTCCAGGCGCTGTATCTCTGGAGCGGCTCGGTCTGGCCGCCCATCGTGGCGCACTTCTCCTGGAACTTCTGGAACCCGTTCATCCTCGGGAACCAGTACGGGCCCAGCAAGTCCGTCTTCGGCGGCGTCATCTGGGTCATCAACGGCGAGGGCTTGTTCGGGCTCGTCTTCAATGGCCTGCTGACGGTGTTCCTGGTGCTGATGTGGCGGAAGCGGCAAGCGAGCGCAACGCCCCTTCGAATGGAATGAATTGCGCCCTCGATCATTCACCGCAGAGGCGCCGAAGCGCAGAATCTTGGGCTGCCTCGCAATGAACGACTTTCAGCGCTTCTGCGTTCTGCGGAGAATCGTCGCCCGAGCAAGGTCTCACGAAGGATCGACGAGAGGCCCTGACGGGCTTGGGCCTGAGAACCGTTGTCGGCTACGCTCTGCCGTCGAGACGCCGCCGTGCCCACCAGCCGCCCATCGCCGCCGTTGTCCGCCGCGCGCACCAACGACGTCATCAATTCGCTCATCACCAACGGCCGCTACCAGGACGCCATCGACCTCGCCACCCGCGTCGACGCCCAAGACCGCGACGACACGAGCCGCTTGCTCATCGAGATCAACGTCGCCGAAGCCGAATACAACCAGGGCCGCTGGGACCTCGCCGAGGCCCGCATGCTCGCCTTCGGCCACCGCTGCGAGCGCGCCCCCATCACCCGCGCCGGCTGCCGCTTGCAGCGAGCCTGGATCCTCGCCCACACCAGCCGAGGCGCCGAGGCCGTGGCCCTCTGCGAATCCGTCGACGTCCGCTGGCTGCCCGTGCTGTACTAGGCCGTGCACTTCTTCACCTGCGCCGCCGCCGCGCGCGCCGCCTTCGACTTCG